>JAYTNY010000141.1:0-16566 GCA_043748055.1 Roseobacter sp. | reverse complement strand
CCCGTTGCAGCAATGCCTCAAATTCCTGTTGATGCTCACTAAACTGAGACCAACCCGACATCAATACAACATTGAGTGTGGGATGTCGTGTAAGTGCTTCGGTCGCCAACTGGATGCCGTTCATGTTGGGTAGGCCAACATCGCTCAATAGTACTTCCGGTAATACGTTATCCAATTCCGCAAGCGCGGCTTCTGCGCTATCCACCCAGGTGGGTCGTTCTCCCATCCCACGCAACCAATTTTGCACGGCTTCACCTTGTGCCGGGTCATCTTCAACCAGCAAAATCCGCCGCGGGGGTAGCTTTGCCAAATCTGATATGACACTGAATTCATCTGCATGAATCGCTCGGTACTGCGTGCTATCCACCGTGCTGGTACTTACCCCGTCCGGTTGATTCCACCGCTTCCGCCGCAGGTCGGCCATGCTCAGCGCAATTTTGCGCTGAGAGATATCAATAGAGTCAATGACCACTCTAACGTCGTCTCCGGGCCAGAACAGCTCTGTTGGCGCTTTTCTGGCCCATACCGGCAGACGAGATTCATGCAGAAGCCCTTCTATACCCGGTTCGATCTCGACAAAAACGCCATAGTTCTGCACACCGGTTACCTTGCCCGCAATGAGGGTTCCACGAGGATGACGCTCCCCAAGCGTAGACCAGGGGTCGCGTTCAAAGAACCTCATGCTCAGCTCCAGCAGGCTATGCGTGTCTTCGCCCAAAACAACTGTCGAGATCGAATCGCCGGGTTTGTAGCGTTCGCGCCAGTGGCGGCGGACATCCTCGCCCCAGCCAATTTCGCGCACACGCACCAAACCAAACTGGTCATCATCCAGCTTAATTACCAGGCCAGAGGTTAATTGCCGATGCACTTTGCCCTTGAGAATGGAACCGACCTTGTTTACGTTTTCAGGCATGATTTGTTCGCAAACTCATCTTAGCCGCAGCCTGTCTAACAGGCTGCGGCATCGTCTGGTCAGGCTTCTGTCATTTCTGACATGCCCGCTAAATGTGCGGCAGATTGCAAATGCGCGAAACCGGCTTGCGTTTGGGAAGTGCAGCTACCAGCACACTTCCGGCAACCTGCTGCAAAGAAACCGGCAGTGCAGTTGGCTGCGCTTGTGGGACAGGCTGAGGCTGAACAGCCGGGGCAGCCGTAATCGCATTGAGCGAAGCGATTTGCACAGGTACAAGCGATTGCAACTGCACAGTGATATCACGCGCTTCGCGCAGGTATTGCAACTCGCGGTCGCGGTCTACCACCAGGTGCGCGCGGCGCATCCGCGAATGGCGCATCATCAGGTTGCCTAAAACAGACATAAACAACGCGCCTGCCGCGCTAAGAAAAAGCGCCGCCGTACCTACTTCAACAACAGTAGGCACCGCTGTAGAAATGCCTGTCGCAAAATTTTCCCATGCGCGGTTCACAACACTGGTGTGCCGTTCGGCTTCGCTTTGTGTCGCTGCTTCGTGTTGGGCACTCTGTTGCTCACGGGTGTTGATCCAGTTTGTCTCTGCGTCTAGGCGCCGCCCGGTGGCCGGGCCGCTGTAGGGCTGGAATACTTCGTTCCGGCTCAGGCTTAGCCCAAGCGCGACGCACACGACCATAACCAGCGTAACCATTCCTGCAATTGGCTTTAACATGCTTTCTCCTCCCATTAGTCTTGCGAACCGAGTCTCGCTACTTTGCGGATTCATGCGCATATATTGGTGCGAACTCAATTGGAATTTGCTGAGCAGGCCATGTCGCAAAGTAAGCCAAGTCTGGTAATTGTGATGACAAATCTGTCACGCTGCGCATGAGCAGATTTGTCCGATGCTTGCCCTTTTTATGCTTGTTGTTTAGCGATGACACTCGGCCAACGAATCGCTACGCTTGAGTTATTCAAGGAGCAAAAATGCAAGAGGAGATGCCGCAACCTGTAACTTTTCGCCGCGAGGTCATTGGGCCGGCCATGCGAACCGTGGGTGTTGGGGACTCATGTTGTCTGGTGGGCGTGGGTAGTTCCGGGAAATCCAACATTGCCTGGCACATGAAGCGCCCCGATGTGCTTAAGTACTATCATGGTCCGCGTGCGCCCGCCATTGTGAGCGTGTTGGTGGATGGGCTGAAGCTGAGCAACTACACCGCACAATCTCTGTGCGCGCTCATCCTCGAATCTTTGTTGGAGGCGTTACCCAGCCTCGATCTTCAGGTCATGGGTGCTTCGAATCTGGAAGCCGCCATGACGCATTTTGCCGATGTCTCGCCTGCTGAGCGCGGGAGGCAAAAACTGGGGTGGGTGCTGGACGAGCTTGTGACGAAAGGCATTCACTTGGTCATCTTCATGTTGGACGACTTCGACCACGTTATCCAAAAAATGCCGACCACCGCGCTAAACCTGCTGCGCGCATTGCGTGACCGGCACAAAGGCAAGGTGGCCTATGTTGTCTTAACACGCCGCGAATTGGCATTCTTGAGAGATGAGTCTGAGTGTCAGGATTTTGTTGAGATTGTGTCGCCAACCACATTTGCAATTGGCCCGTATAGCTCGGCGGACGCCCACTTCATGGCGCGTCAACTCATTGCGCGTTGGCTTCTCGCATCTCGTGTGCCCCCTGCTGCACGGGCACGTCTGGTGCAGATTTCCGGGTGCCACCCTGGCCTGCTCAAGACAATTTTCACCCTCATCCGCAACGACGAAGCGATAGATGGTTTATCCCCGAATTTAATGGACATGCTCAACCAAAATCACGATATTGCGGTTGAATGCAGAAAAATATGGGACAGCCTTGAAACAGAAGAGCGGGTTGGGCTTCAAATGCTTTCGCATGGCGCGCCCCTTTCTGTAGAGACTGCCGCGCTGCTACAAGCGAAAGGGCTAATTCACCGACCAGATCGCAAAACACATTTCAATTTCTTCACGCCGCTCTTTAGCTATTTTGTTTCGCAGAACGTTGCATTTGGACAAACAGAGCGCACGCAGCCTAAATAACTCACTCCGTATAATCCCCGCACCATGCTCGACTCACTCAATCCGCTCAACGCCCTCGAACAAGAGGCCCTGCAAGAACTGACCCAAGCCACCACCAGCGAGGCGCTGCTGGCCTGGCAGGGCAAATACTTTGGCACCAAGCGCAGCAAGGGCAAGCTGGATGAGGCCATGAGCGGCCTCGGCAAAATGACGGCGGAGGAGCGGCCTGCGTTTGGCAAGCGCGCCAACGAAGTAAAGCAGGCTTTGTTAACGGCAGCCCAATCCACAGAGGCCAGCGTAAAAGAAGCCGAGTTGGCCGCCAGCCTAAAGGCGGGCGCAATTGATGTGACGCTGCCCGGCGTGCCGGTGCGCAAGGGCCATCTGCACCCCACCACCCAGACCATTCGCAAAATGATTTCGGTGTTCGCGCAGATGGGCTTCGAGCCGTATACCTCGCGCGATGTGGAGACCGACGAGTTCAATTTTCAACTGCTGAACATCCCGCCGGAGCATCCCGCCCGCGACATGCAGGACACCTTTCATACCAATATCCCCGGCGTCATTCTGCGCACGCAAACTTCGCCGGGGCAAATTCGCAGCATGAGGGAGTTTGGCGAGAATGGCACCAAGCCGGTGCGCGTTGTGCTGCCTGGCATGGTCTATCGCTACGAGCCGGTAAACGCCACGCACGAGATGCAGTTCACCCAGATGGAAGGGATTTGCGTGGGCAAAAATATTACGCTCGCCGATCTGAAAGGCACGTTCACCGAGTTCGCCAAGCGCATGTTTGGCGACCGCAAAATGCGCTTCCGCGCCAGCTACTTCCCGTTTACCGAACCCAGCATCGAGATTGATGTGTGGTGGGGCCTGGACACTGATCGTGATCGCGCCATCACCAAAGGCACGGGCTGGCTAGAGATTAGCGGGGCAGGCATGATTCACCCCAAAGTGCTGCGCAACGGCGGCTACGACCCCGACGTGTGGAGCGGCTTCGCCTTCGGCATGGGGCCCGAGCGGGTGGCGATGATCCAACACGGCATCAACGACATCCGCTGGTTCTGGCAGAATGACCTGCGGTTTTTGGAACAGTTCTAATAATTGGTGAATGGGGTTAGGGATTGGTGAGTCAATCACCAATCCCTAACCCCCATTCACCAATCCCCAATCCCTATGCCCTCCCCACAAACCTTCGCCTCCGCCCTCATTCAAAACGTGGAGCGCGTGATTGTGGGCAAGCGCGAGGCGATTGAGCTTTTAGTTGTGGCCATGCTGTGCGAAGGGCATGTGTTGATTGAAGACGTGCCGGGCGTGGGCAAGACCATGTTGGCCCGCGCGTTGGCCGCCAGCATGGGCGGGCAGTTCAAGCGCCTGCAATGCACCCCAGATTTGTTGCCCAACGATGTGACCGGTGTCTCGATCTTTAACCAGCAGACCAGCGCGTTTGAATATCGGCCTGGGCCTGTCTTTGTCAACATTTTGTTGGCCGATGAAATAAACCGCGCCACGCCGCGCACGCAATCCGCCTTGTTAGAGGCGATGCAGGAGCAGCAGGTGACGATGGACGGCGTGACGCGGGCGTTGCCGCGTCCGTTCCTGGTACTGGCTACGCAGAACCCGGTTGAATATGAAGGGACTTTCCCACTGCCCGAGGCGCAACTCGACCGCTTTTTGATGCGGCTGGCGTTGGGCTACCCCAGCGCGTCAGACGAGAAGGCCCTCTTGCAAGCCTTGCAGCGCGAGCATCCCATCAACAGTTTGCAGGCGGTGGTGGATGTGGCGGCGATGATGGACATGCAACGCACGATCTGGGATGTGCATGTGGATGAAAGTTTGCAAGATTACTTGGTGGCGCTCGTCAACGCCACGCGGGCGCATAGTGATTTGGCGCTGGGGGCCAGCCCACGCGCCACGCTGGCCTTGTTCCGCGCTGCGCAGGCGTTGGCCGCTGTGCGAGGCCGTGACCATGTGCTGCCCGACGATATCAAAACCCTCGTGCCGTTTGTGCTGGCGCATCGCTTGGTGGTTCGGCCCGAAGCCGAATTGCGCGGACGCACCGCCAAAGCCGTGCTGGCGGATGTGTTGGAACAAGTACCGTTGAAATTAGATTGAGCCAGTAATACAAAACATTTGAGTGACCATCACAATGCGCAAGCTTCTCAAAATCGGCGATTTCTCGCAACTGGCTCAGGTCTCTACGCGCACGTTGCGGCACTATGACCAGTTGGGCTTGCTGAAGCCGGTAGAGACCGCCAAGTTCTCTGACTACCGGTTTTACGCGCTCGATCAATTGCCGCGTTTGAATCGAATTCTTGCGCTCAAAGACCTGGGCCTCTCGTTGGAGCAAATAGCTGAGCTGATTGTGCAGCCGGTCTCGGCAGACCGCTTGCATACGCTGCTGGATGAGCGGCAAAAGAAAATTGAACAGGAGCTGCGCGAACAACAGGCTCAGCTTGTGCGTGTGCGGGCGCGCCTGCGACAGATTGAGCGTGAAGACCAGCCAACTGCAATAGATGTGGTGCTGCAACCCGCCGGGCCGATATTGGTTGTGGCCGCGCACCGCATTGTGCCGAGCATGCGCGAGGTGATGACTTATCGTCGTGCGTTATATGCCAGCGCATACGCTTGGCTGGCGCAGTACGCCATCAACCTACACCCCCAACACCCCCAAAACAACACCGAGATGATGCTGTACCACAACGACGAGTATGTGGAAGAGAATGTAGATATTGAAGCGGCGGTTGTGCTGGATGACGACGAGCTGGAGCCGACCCAACTGAGCGAGTCGTTGTGCATCCGCGAGTTACCCGCATGTGCCAGCATGGCAATCACCGTTCATCATGGCACGCTGTTTGCTGCGCGCGAGACCTTGACGGCGCTGTATGCGTGGATTGGCGAGAACGGCTACACCAGCGCCGGGCCTTGCCGCGAGGTGCATTTGTATGGCCGCGAATGCGACCTCACCGATCTGAGCCAGCCCACGACGATGGCGTTTCAAGTGCCTGTTGTTTCGCTCGACTCTTGACATCTTGACATTGACGCAACGTCAACGTTTACGCTTTGGCAAAGGAGTGTGAACAAAATGTCTACGCTGTCCGCGTCCGAAATTTACCTGCTGATTTGTACGGTCTTGTTTGTGTATGCCACCTGCGGCTGCTGGCTGCTGCAAGTGATGTGTTACCCGGCCTACAGCCTGGTCGGCGAAAACGAGTTTGTGCCGTTCCACGTTTTCTCTGGCAAGCGCCTCATCCCAGTGTTCGTCATCCCTGCGGTGCTGGCATGTTTGATGGGGATCGGGCTGATTTTCTTTCGCCCGGCCAGCGTCTCGTTGGTAGCGGCGTTGGTGGTCGCGGCGTGCGCAGTGGTCATATTGGCAACCACGGCCATTGTGGAGGTACCCAAACACAACTGGTTGGACAAGAACGGCAAGAGCGAGGCCGTGATTCAGGCCCTCATCAAAAGCAACCTGCCGCGTGCGCTGAGCTGGAGCCTGGGCAGCCTGGTGCTGGTGGCCGCGCTGGCACAAATGCTGTAGCCGTACAAAAAGATCACGAAGGCTCATACCGCCTTCGTGATCTTTGTAACTCATTCAAGCCTGGCAGCCTGATGCTGAATCGTTACTGCTTCGTCGCCACAAACGTCAGTTCAAGCGCAACCTCGTCCGTCACATCGGCCACGCTGGGGATGCTGGGGATGGTCAGCTCAAAATTGCTGCGTAACACGGTGGTCTTTACGCTGCCGGCCAACTCGGTATCGGACTTGGCGGTCACAGTTGCATCAAATGTAACTGGCTTGACGATGCTGCGAATCTTGAGGTTGCCGGTGATCTTGAACGTGGCCGATTCGCCAGTTTTCACTGTTGCGGGCAAGCCTTCAATAGCGGTTGGTTCAAACGTGATGTATTGATATTCGTCTTTGGTTGACTCCAAAATAAAGCGCTGCATGGCTCCATCGCGGCGGGTGGAATCGGTCTTGAAATCACGAGCATCAATTTGTATGGCGCCGATTTGGGTATTCGCCAAGTTGTCGGGCGACAGCGTAATCTTGCCGCTCACCAACGAGGTTGCGCCTACAACAGTTACGGGGTTGCCCATCAACTTCTCGTTCAGGGTAAAGGTAGCTTTGGATTGGGCAGGGTCAATTTGGAAGACAGACCCGGCTGCGGCGGGTGCAGCAGCAGCCTCGGTGGCTTTGGGCGCCTCGGTGGGTGCAGCAGCAGGGGCTTCGGTGGCTTTGGGAGCTTCGGTGGGGGCGGCAGCGGGGGCTTCGGTGGGTTTCGGGGCCTCGGTAGCAGGCACTGCCGGTGCGGCAGCGGGTGCGGCTGTGGGCACAGTGGCGCGCGCGCCGCAGGCGGCCAACAAGGTTGCAGCAATTGCAACCAAGCCTACTTTGAAAATTCCACTACGAAATAGAACGGTCTTTTGATTTGTTTTCATTCCTGTGAACTCCTTTTGGTAACAACTATGCGCGGAAATTATTAAGAGGGCCTCAAAGCGACATTGGTTTTTGGCTTCTAAAAACGCGCGCCCCTAGTTGAACCAGCAACACGATGATGCCGATGATGAGTAGGTTAGACAGAACTGAGACTATTGCCATAACACCCGATGGGCCGCGCTCTTCTCCCGCCTCTGTTGGGGGCCTTCCGGCTGTTGCAGGGCTTGCCGTTGTGCAGGTAGATTGCACTTGCGCAACCCATGCCTGCGGTTGTGAAGAACGGGTTTGAATCTTGCACGTTTTGCTACTCTCAACTAAAACGTTTAATTGCTATGGCAAAACTAAATAAGCAACCCACGCTCGGTGTCATCGTCGGCAACCGGGGCTTCTTTCCCAAGCATTTGTGCGTCGAAGGCCGCAAGACCATGCTGGCCGTGTTGGCCGAACTCGGCATCAAGGCCATTATTCCGCCAGAGGATGCGACGAGTTACGGCTCGGTGGAAAGCATGCAAGAGACGCATGTGTATGCCGATCTCTTCAAAGCCCATGCCGACGAGATTGATGGGATATTAGTCACCCTGCCCAACTTCGGCGACGAACGCGCCATCGCCAACACCATTCGCTGGAGCGGGCTAAATGTGCCGGTGCTGGTGCAAGCGTTCAACGACGACGTGGGCCACATGACGATCAAAGACCGCCGCGATAGCTTTTGCGGCAAGATGAGCGCGTGCAATAACTTAACCCAGTACGGCATCAAATTTAGTTTGACGACGCTGCACACCTGCGACCCCACCAGCGAAAGTTTTAAGGCTGATTTAAGAAACTTTGTAGCGACCTGCCGCACCGTAAAGGGCCTAAAGAACGCACGCGTGGGCGCATTGGGCGCGCGCCCGCAAGCGTTTAACACCGTGCGCTACAGCGAGAAGTTATTCGAAGTCAGCGGCATCAGCGTAGAGACGCTGGACTTGAGCGAGGCGTTTGGCCGCGTAGGCCGTCTGGGTGATGGCGACGCGTTGGTGGGCGAGTACCGTGACCGCATCCGCACCTATGCCAACGTTGGCCCCAATGTGCCAGTTGAGGCCGTGACGAAGATGGCGAAGCTGGGCGCGGTGATCGAGACGTGGATGAAGGACACCGAACTCGACATGACCGCGATTCAGTGTTGGACGTCGATGGAAGAGTACTTCGGCATCGTGCCTTGCACCATCATGAGCATGATGAGCGACAAGCTCATGTCGTCGGCCTGCGAGACGGATGTGGCGGGCGTGGTGGGCATGTATGCGATGGCGCTGGCATCGGGCCAGCCCTCGGCGCTTGTGGATTGGAACAACAACTACGGCGAAGACCCCAACAAGGCCGTCGTGTTTCACTGCTCCAATTTGCCTGCGCAAGTGTTTAACGACATTCCTGTGATGGAGTATCAAGAGATCATTGCGGGCACCGTCGGCGCGGCGAATACTTACGGCACCATGTATGGCCGAGTCAAAGCCGACCCAGTGACGTATTGCCGTGTCAGCACCGATGACTTTAAGGGCAAGGTGGTGGCCTATGTGGGCGAAGGCAGCATGACCAACGACCCGATGAATACGTTCGGCGGCTACGGCGTCATCGAAGTGCCCAACATGCAAGGCCTGCTGCGCCACATCTGCGAGAACGGCTTCGAGCATCACGTCGCCATCAACCTCAGCAACTGTGCCAACGCAGTGAACGAGGCGCTGAGCAAGTATCTGGGCTGGGGCGTATACCAACACCAATAGACGCGAGGCTTACTTTTTTAGACAGGATGACAGGATTTAACAGGATTAGGACGTTTCATCAATCCTGTTAAATCCTGTCATCCTGTCCAAGTATTCTGCAGTGCCACAAATCAAAACCCGCGCTTGATAAAGCGCCCGCGACCGGCCTGCCCCACAAACTGCTGGTCGCGCACAATCACTTCGCCGCGCGAGAGTACATCGCGTGGCCAGCCCTCGCACACTCTACTTTCGTATGCAGACCAATCTATGGCGCTGTGCAGGTTCGCGGCGCTCAGGTCTTTTTGGATGGCCGGATCGAAGATGACGAGATCGGCATCGCAGCCAATGGCGATACGGCCTTTGGTTTTCAGGCCATGCAGTTCCGCTGGGCGCGTGCAACAAATGCGCACCCAATCACCCAACCCCAGCCGCCCCGCCCGCACACCCAGTTGATGCAACACCCCCAAGCGAACTTCGATGCCCGGCACGCCACCCGGTGTGTTGCGAAAGTCGTCTTGGCCCGCATCTTTTTGCGCCAGCGTAAATGGGCAATGGTCGGTGCTGACGATGTCGAGCGCGTGCGAGGCCAACATGCGCCACATCGCATCTTGGTCGGCTTGTGGGCGCAGTGGCGGCGCACAAATCCACAAGCGGCCGTCGCTGCGCTTTAGCTGTTCGTCGGTCAGCGCCAGGTATTGCGGGCAGGTCTCGCCAAAAATGTTGCTCAGGCCGCGCGCTTTGGCATCGCCTACAACACGGGCCGCCGCCTCGCAGCCGATGTGAAAGATAAGCGCACGCGCACCGCTGATCTCGGCGCACATTACGGCGCGGGTGACGGATTCGTGTTCGTTGATTGTTGGGCGAGTGAGGGCGTGGTGAATGGCGCGCTGCACCTCGTGGGTCACTTGTGAGCGCAACACCTCAATCGCATCGCCGTTCTCGCTGTGTACGCACACCAGCGCGTTCAAATCGTGGGCCTGTTGCATCACGCGCAGCAAGTCCGCGTCGCGCACCTGCATGCCGGGGTAGGCCTGATAGACCTTGAAGGTGGCGCAGCCCGCGTCATAGGCCTCGCGCATCTGGGCCAGGCGGGCATCGCTCATCCAACGGGCGATGCCGTTGATGGGGTGCAGATCGGGCTGCATCGTCATGTGCAGACTGAAGTCAATCACGGCCTCGCGGGTTTCATTGAGGCGCTTATGCAGGGCATCCAGCAAGTGTTCGCCGGGTTCGGTCTCCACAAAGTCAATCAGTGTGGTGGTGCCGCCCAGCGCGGCGGCTGTCGTGCCGGTGCGCCAATCGTCGGCGGTGTGGCCCACGGCGGTTGGCATGTGGAGGTGAACGTGGGCGTCTATGGCTCCGGGCAGGACGTAGCAGTTGCTTGCGTCTAAGGTTTCGGTCGCTTCGAGGGGTGTATGGGGAGCGAGGATGGCAGCAATGCTGCCGTGGGTTATGGCGATGTCGGCGGCATAAACCACGTCGGCGGTGATGAGGGTGCCGTTGCGGATGAGGAGGTCGGCGGTCATGGAAACGCGGCTAGACCTGTCAGGTTTGAACGCGAGAGATCATGGCTTGTTACGTTCAAACCTGACAGGTCTGTGCGGAGTGCGCTACTTCCCGCCCTTCAAAAAATCTTCCGGCTGCGTGCCGAACACGTAATCCCAGGCGGGCATTGTTACGCCGAAGCGCTGATGCGGGTCTTGGAAGTGGTGCAGCATGTGGTGGCGCTTGAGGGCTTTCATCAGGCGGCCCCGCATGGGGATGTGATGGGTGGCGTAATGCACCATGTCGTAAGCCACATAGCCGACGACCATACCCGCAAAAACTGGCTCGAACCACTGCGGCGCACCCAGCACGCCCACAATAAGCCAGTTGAACAGCACGTAAAACGCAATGGCCCCCGGAATGCTGATGGCGGGCGGCATGACCAAACGCGTCTTGCAGTTGGGTTGCACGTGGTGAACTTCGTGCATCACAAACAGCAGCCGCTCTTGCCAAGCGTTTCTTGGCTCGTAATGAAAGATAAAGCGATGGACGACGTACTCGATAAAGCTCCAAATAAGCAGCACCCCGAGGGTGAAGCCGAGCGCAGCCACCAGCCCGCTGGATGTGATTTGAAACAGGAAATAGGCCGCCACCGGCAACCACAACGTTGGCACCACCGCAGGATGCACATGGGTGAAGAATTCCAAAAAGTTGGACTTGAAGAGACGAATGGGTTCGTCGTCGTAATTAATGTTTAGGTTTTGCTGAAAGTTTGCTTGCATCGTAATCACTCCTCTGTTTGTCTAAAGACCGCTCACAACGTATCTTGTAGGGGCGCAGCAATGCTGCGCCCCTACCGTGGTCTATAAGTTACTCATCGTTACTGGGCGAGATAAGCATACAGCACAGCCAGCCGAAATTGCATAACCTGGGTTCACCCGATGCGTTCATCGCCGGTAAATCTTTGCGTTCTACGTTCATTGGTCTGCATAGTTGCCAAAATTTGCCGACAATAGTTAGATCAAGAGATAAAGCGGAGACACGCACCCGTTAATCTCATTTTCGACAGCCTCATACCTACAAGGTGAAACCCGATGTTTAAGCAACGACTGGTGAACTTATTTAACGACAGCCGCAAAGAAGGCAAGGAAGCCAAGCCCGCCAACGGCCTAACCCACGCGCCAACCCCACTGCCCACTGCAGCCCCATCCCGCAAAACCAAAGGGCCGGAGAACGTGCTGGTGGAGCGCGAGGCCGAAATAGCCAAGCTACAAGCCTTGTGGGCCGAGGCGTGCAAGGGCCGGGGCCGCGTGGTGTTGATTGCGGGCGAAGCGGGCTTTGGCAAAAGCAGTTTGGCCGATTGGGTGTTGCACACATTGGCCCAAGACAAAGCCCCGCACAAAACCGCCAAAGCCGCGTGCAGCGCGCAGAGCGGCCAAGACGAGCCGTTCTGGCCGTTTGCGGATTGCATGAGCCAGCTTGTGGCCGCGCCGACCAACAAAAAAGTAACCGAGGACGTGCTGGACGCCATCTTGGAATTTGCGCCGAGTTGGGTCAGCGTGATTCCGGTGGCCGGACCAGTAGTAGAGGCCGGGCTAAAGACCGCCCAAGTGGTGCGCAACCGCAGCAAGACCAGCGACGCGCCCAACCCCGACAAGCTGCTGCGCGAATATGTGGGCGCGCTGCGCACGGTAACGGCCAAGCAGCCGGTGCTGATGTTTATAGACGACCTGCATTGGAGCGACGCGATGAGCATTCGGCTGCTCTCGCACCTCTCGCGCAGCATGCAAGACATGCGCTGCCTCATCATTGGCTCGTATCGGCCATCGGACATTTCGGTGGAGGGGCACCCGCTGCGAGACTTGATTGCCGAGCTGATGCGCTACGACGCGGATGCACAACTGGAATTGCAGCCATTGAGCCGCGAGGGCGTGCAAGCTTTGCTAAACAAGCAATACCCCGGCAACCGCTTCCCCGAAACACTGGTGCATTATTTGACCGACACGACGGGCGGTGCGCCGCTGTTTGTGACCGAGAGTTTGCGGCTGATGCAAAAGCGCGGCGAGTTGGCGCAAGACGAACAGGATGGGCGCTGGCATCTAACCCGCGAGTTGAACGAAGGCGATTTGCCCGACAGCGTCGAGGCCATCATCAACAAACGCCTGGAGCGCCTGCCGCCGGAGCTGCACGATATTTTGTCTCACGCCGCAGTCGAGGGCGCATCGTTTGATGCGGCGGTGCTGGCGTATGTGCTGGACAAAGACGAGCTACAGGTGATGAAGCTGTTACAACCCGCCGAGGACGAGCACGACATCATTGACTATGTGGGCGATGTAGACCTGGGCAAAGATGTGACCGTGCGCTATCGCTTCAGCAGCAATTTGTTTCAGCGCCAACTGTTGGAGGCCTTGCGCGGCAAGAAGCGCCTGAACGCATTCAGGCGCAGTGCGGAAGGGCTGGATCAACTGTGGCCCGACGACAGCGAAGACCTGGCCCCCAAGCTGGCCCACGCGTATGAACAAGGCAAGGTGTTTGACGCAGCAGCGCGTTATCTCTGCACCGCCGGGCATTACGCACGCCAGGCGGGCAGCATTGCGCGGGCCATTGAGCTTAACGAGCGCGCCGAGAAAAACCTGAGCCGCTATTTGCCCGAAAGCGCCGAGGACGAAGCCCTGAACAACAAGCAGCGCCAAAACATTGACGAGGCGCTGAGCTATTTATACGAAGTAGACAGCAGCTATGACAAGAGCGAACTGCGCACGCGCCGCGCGTTGGCGCGTGGATTAGACGCGCTGGGGTGGCGGCGCTATGCCAGCTTGCAAATGCGGCTGTCGTCGTTGGCGGCGCGGGCGGGGCGCTTGCGCGAGGCGTTGAGTTCGTTGTTGGCGCTGCTGGGGCTGCTGGACAACAGCCACCCCGAAGATGAACACAGCTACGAGGCGTTTCAGTTGCACGCCGAGATTGCCAAAATGCAAACGCTGTTGGGCCGCAGCGACGAAGCGGTGACCGAAGCCGAGGCCGCGCTAAAAGAATTGGAGACCATCCCCGACCTGGAGTGGAAACGCGCGGCCCGCGCCCGACTGAACACGGCGCTGACGCTTGCGTTCCACGAGAGCGGCGATTACCGCCGGGCTGTGGCGTTGAGCGAACAGACGTTGACCGTGCTGCAAGAACTCAACATGATTAGTACGTTTGCTGCGCTGCTGGCGAACTTGGTTGATCTGTACATCGAGGTGGGCGATTACGAGAAGGCCGACGCGCACATTGTGCTGATGAAGGAAGCCGCCCGCGACACCAGCAACGAGAGCTTGCTGGCGACGGCGCATTTGGAGACCGGCCTCTCGCGGTTGTTGCAGAGCAAAGACGATGAGGCCTTGCGTGAATTTGATGAGGCCGAGAAGTGGGCCCAGCATGTGAAGACGTTTGAGAACCGGCCCAAGCTGCTGGCCCTGCGCGCCCTGGCGTTGATTGACCTGACGCGCCTGGATGAAGCGCAGGCGGCGGTGAACGAAGCCGAGGAGTTATCCCGCGATGCAGGGTCGCCGGAGTGGACGGCCTACACGCATTTGGCGCAAGCGCGGCTGGCCGAGGCACGCGGCGATGGCGCGCTGGCGTTGCAACACGGGGGCGAGGCCGCCGAGATTTTTAAGAAGGAAGGCACGCGCTTCGATGAGGCAATGGCCCTGCGCGTGGTGGCGCGGGCGCAAACAAAGTTAGGCCATGCGGATGAAGCCGCGAAGGCTTACGAACGCGCGGTGGGTGAGTTGAAGCTGATTGGCAATGTGGAGATGGCGGCGCGGGTGGCGGATGAGGCCAGCAGGCATTGCGCTTCTTCGTAGATCACTTTAGCAAATAAACCGCGTAAATTTCGTCGCTCGTCGCTACATCAAACGTGGCTACGTGCTCGGTGGCGGCGCTAAACGCGGCCCAGTCCTCGGCGCTCCATGCAAATGTTTTGTTGTAGGAGTAGCGCTTCTCGCCGGAATGCTGCTTGGCCGCATCGTCAATATCCAAATGCCCCAGCGCAATCAAGATAGGCCTGTGTTCTTGGGCCTGAATTTGTTTTGCGGCGGCCAGCAATTGGCCTAGCGACATGCGATCTGCCGAGGCGGTTGTCCATGACACGGTTTTGCTAAAGCGGCCTTCGCGCAGCAGGTAAAACGCGTTGTCAGCGTAATACGGCAGCGACTCTACGGCGTAGTCTGGCTCGGCCATGATGATGGCATTTGGGTAAGTGGAGGTGCGCTGGATGAGTTGGCCGAAGGCGCGGTTGGAACTCAGCTCGTGTTGAACATCGTCCCAGGCATACTGGCCGCCCAGAATGACATTGAGCAGAACAAGCGGCAGCAGGCCCCCATAAAAGCCCAAGTTAAACCAACGGCTTTTGGGATTGGGTGAATCAGCCCATTGCCAATACAAAAACAGCAGAAAGATGAGGAATAGGCCCTCGTGTCGGTAGCTGCCAGAATAGACCAGCAGGAACAATAGGCCCAGCAGGATTTGCACCGTGAGGGCAGCCAGAAAAAGTGCAGGCCGACGTATGAGGCCGATGACCGAGAGCGCGAGCAACACGCCTGTCACGACAGGCGAGAGCGGGTAAGGCGTGAGATGCTCGAAGGTGAGATCGGGCCGGACGAGGGCGGTGAGAAGCGAAAGCGCGAATTCATCTAGGCGAAAGGCGCGGTGCGCTGAAGTGAGGATGGTGTCCTGCGTGGGCCAGGTGGTGAGCGCGCACAACGCAATGCCAGCGGCGATGAGAACGAACTGCGCTAGAACCTCGAAGGTTGGCGCGGTAGAACGTTGGTGCGCCAAAAGCCTCAAGCGCCATCCTGCGAGGTTTGTTGTGAGGCTCAAGACCCACATCCCAGCAATAATCCCCACGATGAGCGCCGAATGCACGTTGGTGTTCGCCAGCAGCGCCAGCACCAATGCCAGCCACCAGCCGTGTCTCGTGCGGTGTTTGTAAAGCGCAGCCGCAATCACCATCAGCAATAGGCTAATGCCATAGTTGCGTGCTGTAACCGCATATTCGTACAGCGGCAGACCGCTGAAGACGAACAGGCACTTGAACCAGAATGAAAACGGCGCGTAGCGCAGCACGATGGCGACCGCGACGAAGGCAAAGGCGATGCTGACGATGGGCAACACCAGCGGCGAACTTGAAATGCACAGGCCGATATACAACGCCACGTACCACAAAATGGGGTGGCCATCGTAACGGGTGAGCGCGAATAACTCCCAGGGCCAGTGTGCGGCGCGGGCCAACGAAAGCGCACGCACTTCATCGCGCCGAAATTCGTGGTGCGTGGCGAGAAAGATGACGAGAGCGAGCCAGAGAGCCAGAACAAACAGGCTGCCCCAAAACGACTTTGAGCGAATCAACACGCTCTTTTAATGAGCGCCCAACGCGCTCGCAATCTCGCTCAGCGCCTTCTTCTCGTCATCGCTCACCAGCGTGCCGCCCACGCCCAAGAAGCCACCTTCTTTGGCCGCCTCGGCCACTTTGGTGGCGATGGCCATGAGCAGGTTGCTGTAGCTTGCGGCATCCCCGCCGTTCTTTTGCAAAATGCTTATCGCGCCCTTAAAGGTGCTGAGCAAGTTGGCCTTCATCTCGTCCGGGTTCTTGGCCGATTTCAACGCGTTCATCATGCTCTCTTGGTCGCCTTGTTGCGGGCCAGCTGCAAACAGCGTGCTGATGAGCGAGCCAACGGACGCAACCTTGCCGGCTTCCATCAACGTCGTGGTGGTCGCGCCTGCTTCTTTTGCCATCCCAATCAACCCCGATGGCGAGGACATGGCGACATACATACCCACTAGCATGGGCGCCATGCGTAGGGTCTTCAAATCATCTGCCGAGAAATTGGCTGGCGCAGCGTTGGCCGTCGGCTTGGCCACTTCTTGAATCGCTTTTGAAATATCCATAGTCACTCTTCCTCCAGAAAATAGGTAACAAAAAGGCGAGGT
>JAYTNY010000140.1:0-7572 GCA_043748055.1 Roseobacter sp. | reverse complement strand
GTTGGTCTTTTACTTGGAAGCGGGCTAAACGACTTTTTGCAAAAATGCCCGCTGAACCTGTTTCGTTCACTAGTCAGAATTAAATGGTCAGACCACTAGAGACGTGTCGCTGTGGGGTGCGCGGTTGGCCGGAGGCTGGTTGGTATGGCGGATAATGGTCTTCTCGACATCGCAATCTACCGAGAGATCACATGGCTCAACTCAAAACCAAACAACTCACTGCACCGCAGCAACTCGCGCTTTACATCAACCGCCAGGCCAACGGCATTGGGCGCTACATTCTGGAACAGGGCTTGCAACTCATCGCAGGTGGCATTCCCACCGTGTTGGGCGTGGGCGTGCGTGGCGTGCTGTATCGGCTCATGCTCAAAATGCACGGGGTCAGCGCCATCGAAAACAATGTGCGGCTGCGTTTTGCCAGCAACATTGAAATGGGCAATGGTAGCTATCTCGATCAAGGTGTCTATATTCACGCTTGCCCTAGCGGGGTCAAAATTGGCGAGCGCACGTATGTAATGCATGGCAGCGTGCTGCATGTGTATAACTTTCGCGGGCTGCCCAACAGCGGCATTTTTATTGGGAATGACAGCTTGATTGGCGAGATGAACGTGATTCGCGGGCAGGGCGGCGTGCACATCGGCAACCGCGTTTACACCTCGCCGCTGTGCCAAATCATCGCCGTCAATCACATCTTCGACGACCCGACCAAGCCCTTTATTGAACAGGGCATTACGGCTGAGGGCGTGGTGATTGAAGACGATGTGTGGATCGGCTCGGGCGCAGTCATTTTGGATGGCGTGCGCGTGGGACGCGGGGCTGTTGTTGCGGCCGGGGCGGTGGTGAACAAAAATGTGCCGCCGCACACGGTGGTGGGCGGCGTGCCTGCCAAAGTCATCAAAGAGATGACGCCCGAAGCCGCCAAAGAGATGCAGGCCAAGCGCACGGCGACGGTTTACCAGATTTAGCCCATGAGCATACGCTCATCCTAAAGTCCAACTGGTTGCGGAATTGCAACAAACTAATAGCTCAGCGCGCAATGCGCATGTGGGTTTCCGGCTATAAAGCGACTAAATACCGTGCAACGCACAGGAAATTAGTCTCAGTACTTAGCGGAACTCATCCTCCCGAAGGTTGAACTTGCAAGAATCAAGCTTTTTTGCGCAACCTTCGAGGGGATTCGCTAACTACTGAGTCTGAAGTTAGGCTTATTTATGCTCAGTCAAGAAGAAGAAGGGGAGATCATGTCCACACTGTCCGTCGTCATTCCAGCCTATAACGAAGAAGAGGGTATTTCGATCATTTTGGAGCGCATCTTAAAGATCAAGCCCGAGTTAAAACTGCTCGGTGTCACTGCCGAAGTCATCGTGGTAGATGACGGCAGCAAAGACAAAACCGCCGAGATCGTCCGCGATTTTGAGAAACGTGATTCGGCTGTGCGCTTACTCCAGCACAAAATAAACAAGAACTACGGCGGCGCCCTCAAGACCGGCTTTAAGAATGCCAAAGGCGACCTGCTGGCGTTTCTGGATGCCGATGGCACCTACCCGCCGGAGTACTTCCCCAAGATGTGTCAGGAGATGATGAAGGGCGCGGACATGGTGGTGGCATCGCGTATGGCGGGGGATAAGAACGAAAGCCCGATGGTGCGCCAAGTCGGCAATTTTCTGTTTGCGGGCTTGGTCAGCATTATTGGCAACCGGCGCGTGACCGATGTAGGCAGCGGCATGCGCGTGTTCCGGCGCAGCATCTTGGACCAACTGTATCCCTTGCCGGATGGCTTGAACTTTACGCCGGTGATGAGCGTGCGCGCGGTGCACGAGAACATCAAGCTGGTCGAGATTTCGATCCCGCACAGCGAGCGCGAAGGGCGCAGCAAACTCAGCGTGGTCAAAGACGGCATGCGCTTTTTGAATGGCATTGTGTGGACGGCCCTCATGTACAACCCGGTGCGCATTTTGGGGTTGATTGGGATCGCGTTCGTCGTCATTGCGGCGCTTATCTTTGGCGGCTTGTTGGCGTCGCGGCTCAGCGGCGTCACCAGCATCAGCAATGTGGGCGCGTTTGGCGTGTTCGCCATGCTGGCGCTGGCAGTGACGGGTGTGAGCTTGTTTAACCTGGGCGCAATGTTTAACTATTTGGTGTCGCTGTTTTACAAGCGGCCCATCCGGCAGGGTCTGTTTGGCAAGCCAGTGTTTGCCAAACCGCTGGATCAGCAGTTTTGGTGGATCGGCGGGTTGAGTGTATTACTGGGGGTTGCAGTTGGGGTTGGGAGTTTGAGTTTGAGCTTTGGCGGCTGGGACATGAACCGCCTGTGGATGTGGCTGGCGGGCGGCGCAGCGCTGATCTTGATCGGCGTGCAACTCATTGTGTCGTTCTTTGTGATGCGGACGCTGGATGAGCTAAGCCAGCGCGAGGGGAAGGTGGATGCGGATTTGATGGGGAAGGAGATTAAGTAAAACAGTAAGGCAAAATCAATATGCAAATTAATCGCTTACTCAACGAACAGGAACGGCGTATCCGCCATAGAGTTTATTGGAGTGCGTTCACGATTGCAGCATGTGCGGTTTTGCTTTCAGGACAGCAATTGATTACGTGGATGCAGATTGACTTGGTGAAATGGCAAAACTTATCAATCTGGCTAAAAATCTTTTCGGTCTTCATGATCTTTTGCGTTGTAGGTTTATTGGGAATGCTGGCAGAACAAATTTATTTGGTCAAGTTGGGGGTTAGTAAGAAAAGTGCGGATTTGATCATGCCATTAGTGGAAGGAATAGTTTTTGGCTCTGGAATCTTGCTTGCAGGTCTGAGCAAATCGCAAGTTACTACGGCACTGGCTGGAATAGTTTCCGAACTTGTGGGCGAGTTTCTTGCTTATCTCATGATGATAATTCCGGTCATGTTAGTGGTTTGGACAATCAAAAAGTTTTTGTTGCAACGTGGTTACACTAGTGAAGAATAATTCAAACGACGTAAACGTGTAAATCAAAGCTCGTAAGTTTGGCATTTGATGTTTAAGGCGACAGCATGGCAAAAAAGGCGACGACAAAACCCGCGAAGAAAACGCGCACTGTGAAGGAGGCGAAGGCCAGCTACGATGCTGCGCCGACGCAGGCTGTTGTGCATATGTCGCCCGTCGTCATCGCCTCGCAAATTGCGGAGTTGCCCGCCGAGGCGCAAGAGTTGGCAGCGGAGTTTGTGTTGATGTTGCGGCGGCGGTATGTTGATATGCGCCTTGTAGAAGCACCCAAAGCTGCGCCGACTGATTGGACAGAACGGGATACATTTGGCATTTGGGCCGATAGGCCAGAAATGGAAGACAGTGTGGCTTATGTGAGGGATCTCCGGGGGCACAGAAATATTTTGGCAAGTGCCTCGGCAGACCGCACCGACATTACCGATTCCGGCGCGTACTCCTTAAAACTGCGTCGCAGTATTGAGAACAGAGAAGATGGCAATCTATCTGATTGAGTGTCAGCATGAAACTGGACCAAATGTCTGAAAAGAGCCTCATTTGCCCGAATTGTCATCAAATAGATCGAGTTCAAAAAGTGAGTTCGATCTATAGCTCCGGAGTTGCTTCTCGCAATTATTCTGGTTCAGTTATTAGTGATTCATCTGATGGGTTAGCTTTTGGATCTACACAAATGCGAGGCACAAGTACGATATTGATAAGTCAGCGTCTCGCTCCTCCAGTTAAGCCGGAGTATTCACCAGACTTTTTTAGCGTTTTTCTAGGATTTGGATTGGGTGGATTGATGGTTATTGGAGGCATTCTTAGTTTTAGTCTCTTGGGAATACTCTCGGTTTTAGCTGGGCTAGCTTTGATTTATTGGGGAAATGCTATGAATAATCACGCAAAAACTAAAGCTCAGAAAGACATTCCAATCTGGAACGAGAAGATGTCTTATTGAAATAGTCTCTATTACTGCGCGCGCTGCGATGGGGTATTCGATCCAGACGAAGGCGAGTTAATGCCTGTAGGAAATGTTTAGAAAAACCAAGACATTTTTGGTGTGCGCCTTATTGCAAAAAACCAACCAAATCACGACTATCCCGCATCAACTACAACAAAAGTCCGTGCGATAATTAAAAAGACAAGCATCTGATAAATTAGAGGAAGAACCAACGAGGGAGGAATTTTTACTATGAGCAACGAAGAACAAGACAAGCCAACACCAATACCAACCGTAACACCAACCGCCAAACCAACACCCGCCGCCGCACCCAAACCAGCGATGGCTTCGGGAGCAGCAACCCAAACCCCGGTGGCGGTCAAGCCGCAGCCATCGGCCAAAGAAATTAACGAACTCAGCAAGACCGTGTTGTCTAAAGATGAGCAGCTCAAACTCAACTTGGGCACGCGCGGGGTGCGGCCACTGCCAGCCCCCAAGTTCCCGGATGCAGACTTGGCCGTGCGCGCCAAAGGCATCCGCAAGCCACCGCACAAAATAGACATTTTGTTGGTGAACCCGCCCACGCCCGACCAGGCCATTTGGATTCGCAGCCAGCACCGCGTGGGCCGCCGCAGCCGCGAAAACATGATTTGGCCACAAATGGAACTGGCCCAGATGGCCGCCATGTTGGACAAAGACTACAACGTCGCAATCATTGATGCCAACGCCGAGCGCATGAGCTGGCACGATTTTGAAGAGAAGCTCAAGGAAATGCGCCCGCGCTTTTATCTGACGCAAGTGACCGCACCCACGCTGACCAACGATATGTATGGCTGCTTCCTGGCCCGCAGCATGGGCGCCATCACCATGGCCTTTGGCACACACGTTACGCCCATGCCCCGCGAGACATTGGAAAACTTCCCCGCGCTGGACTTTGTGTTGCGCGGCGAACCGGAACTCACGCTGCGCGAACTGATGGACATGATCATGGTCGCCAACAACGAGTGGAAGATGGCCGACGGCAAGATCGTGAAGAAGGACGAGAAGTTCGCCGATGAGACCGGCCACTTCTATCACATGATCGCCGATGCCGACACGATGTGGCAGCCCTGGTGGAAGCTCGAATCGCTCGAAAAGCCGATTAACGACGAGCGCATGAAAGTGACCTACGACCAACTCGCCATGATTCGCGGCTTGGCCTGGCGGCGCAACAGCGAGGTGATGGTCAACTGGGATCGCCCGTTCATCAAGAACCTGGACGACTTGCCCGTGCCGCGCCACGACATGCTGCCTTACGATAAATATCGGATCCCCATGATCAACGGCCCGTATACGTTTATCGTCACGAGCCGTGGCTGCACCGCCGGTTGCAAATACTGCATCAAGCACGTCAGCTATCAATACAGCATTCGCCTGCGCACGCCAGAAAACATCATGCTGGAATTGCGTGAGCTGAAGCGCCTGGGCGTGAAGCACGTTCACATGTATGCCGACCTGTTCACGGTGAACCGCGAGCAAGTCATCGGCATTTGCGAGGCCATGCTGAAGGAGAACCTGGGCCTGACCTGGACCTGCAACAGCCGCGTGGACTATGTGGACGAGGAACTCTTGGACCTCATGGGCAAGAGCGGCTGCACCTTAATTTCGTGGGGCATCGAAAGCGCCAACGAGCAAGTGCTGAAAAAAGCCGCCAAAGGCTACCGCCTGGAGCAGGCCCCGCGCGCCTTGCGCTGGGCGCACAAGTCCGGCATCAAAAACTGGGGTTACTTCATCATCGGCCTGCCCGGCGAGACCGTCGAGTCCATCAAACAGACCATGGCCTTTAGCAAAGAACTGCCGTTGGATGTGGCCCTGTTCCACGTCGCTGCGCCCTACCCCGGCACGCCCTTCTTCTTCGAGGTGCTAGAAAACAACTGGTTTAGAAAAGGCACCGAGTGGGAACAGGTAGACATGGACAAAGGCACCGTGCTGGATTACACCGACTTGAAAGCCGAAGAGCTGGAGTACTGGCAGCAACGCGCCTTCAAAGAATGGGCGTTCCGCCCAGGCCCTATCTGGACCTTCATCAAATCCATCAACAGCCCACGCGTCATCAAGAGCGCCGTGGAAATTGCGCTCGGCACGTTGGGTTGGGTTAAGTAGAAATTGAGAATGCAGAATGAAGAATGTAGAAAGGAACTCAATTGAGTTCCTTTCTACATTCTTCATTTTTAATTTTTCATTTGTTTCCTCTCCTCTTCCTGCTCTCCGTCCTCATCGGAACTGCCATCGCCATAGATCCGCTGGCGGCCAGCGGCAAGCTCGTCCTCATCCTCATCGGCGTGGCGCTTAGCGCAATCGTGCCGCGTTTGCCAGAGCGGGTGCAGCGCATCATCTTCGCCGCACTGCCTGCCATCATCGCGGCCTACTTTTTGCTCACCAACGATTGGGCAGCCCGCATCGGCAAAGTCCCCGCGTTCGATTCGATCTTGCGCGTCTTGTCTGCACTCTTGCCCAACACGCAAACCATCGCGCTCAACACCAACGTCGTCGGCGGCATCATCGCCGCCTATTTGCCTTTGCAGCTTGCGGCGCTTATCCGCGCTCCAAACCAGGTTTTTTCAAAAAACCTGGTTTGGAGCGCGGGGCTTATCGGCCTTTCACTGTTTGTGTTGCTGATTAGTCTCTCACGCGGGGCGTGGATCGCGCTGGCATTTGCCGCATTTACGTGGCTGCTGCATCGTGGCCTGCAACAAGCCCCATCCACGCCGCCCGCAAAAGTGCTGCCGGTGTGGATGGGGCTTGTTGCGCTCATCGTCATCGCACTCGGCATACTGCTCACAGCAACCGGCCCCGGCAACCGCCTACTCGATGTCATCAGCGGCTATCGCGGCCCCATCTGGCGAGACAGCTTCCAGCTCGCCCGCGATTACGCCTTCACCGGCATCGGCCTCAGCCACTTCGAGATGGTCTACTCGTCATATTTGTTGCTGGTGCATGTGCCTTTTCTCTATTACGCCCACAACTTATTTTTGGATATTTGGCTGGGACAGGGTCTGTTGGGCTTGCTGGCATTTATGGGCTGGGTGTTCACCGCGATGAGAAACCAGGTTTCTTTAAGAAACCTGGTTTCTCATCGCTGGGCTGCTGCGGCATTAGCTTCGCTGGGTGTGGTGTTGATTCATGGCCTATTCGATGATCCGTTTTATGGCTACGGCGCGTACTTGCTGCCGCTGCTCTTCATCCCGTTAGGCCTGCTCACATACAGTTCAGCCACAAGCGAAATTCGTAGGGGTGCAGCACTGCTGCGCCCCTACCTCGTGGCTTCTGTGCCCAGCTTAGTAGCAATACTTGCGTTGGCCTGGCTCGTGCCATCGCTCCGCGCCAGCCTCTATGCCAACCTCGGCGCACTCAGCCAGGCCCGCACCGAACTGCCCGGCTATACCTACCAAATCTGGGGCGTGCAAGATAATCTACGCCGCTCAGACACAATCAATTTGCAATCGGCGATTGACTATTACCAAGATGCCCTGGCGCTAGACCCCACCAACCCCACTGCTCACTTGCGGCTGGGTCAAATTGATTTGGCCCACAGCCGATTTGAACCCGCCTGCGCCCATTTTCTAGCTGCATTTGAGGCTGCGCCCCAAAACCGCGCTGCCCGCCAATACATGGGCGAGTGTGCGGCATTGGCGGGCGA
>JAYTNY010000139.1:0-8066 GCA_043748055.1 Roseobacter sp. | reverse complement strand
GTTGGTCTTTTACTTGGAAGCGGGCTAAACGACTTTTTGCAAAAATGCCCGCTGAACCTGTTTCGTTCACTAGTCAGAATTAAATGGTCAGACCACTAGTGCAGCATGGCAAAGGCCGAAAGCACCGCGAGGTTCCACTGAACGCCAATGTGCGTGGGGTGTTGCGTAACTGGATCAGTGTGCGTGAGTGCATTGAATGTATTGGCGCGGCTGTTACCACATTATTCGTCACCAAGTATCGCAAGCGTATCGGCACAGAGTCCATCAGATATTTGTTCAGTGAGTTGAGCCAGCGGGCAGGCATTGATGCCTCGCCTCATTCTTTGCACCACGTTTTTGACCAAAGTCTTGTGGATGCAGGTGAAAGTCTGGATCGTGTGGGTGAGCTGCTAGGGCATAGCTCACTCGACACCACGCGCATTTACACCGCACCAACCGAAGCCGATTTAGCCCGGGCTGTGGCTCGACTTGAGAATTAGTCATTCATGTGCTTTGAAAATAAATAATCAAATTCTTTAAGAGCCTGCTACGCTCTTAAAGATTTTTTAACGGCACTATGAGGTGCAATCCAACCATAGCTATCGGATGGTCAGTCTTTCGAGGAGATGCCGTGCTACAAGATCAAGTTTGTTTGATCCGCCTTGTGTGTTCCCCGTGCGAAGAACGATATTAGGCGGCATATGTCATTGTTGCACTGAGTATAATCCGGTGTAACTATGGCAGTGACGACCCCGCAAAAACCGGATGCGCTGGAACACGCGCAAACCAAAATTGAGCGCATCTTGAATGAGCATGGCCCTTTCTTGGCGCTGGCTGATGCAGCGCGACGAGCTAATGTGCCGCTCGCAACACTCTCCGATGCCGTGCGGAACAAGCGAATGAAATCCCTGCGACTGCTGGGCAAAGCTTACGTGCGTTTAAGCGATGTTGAAGCCTACATCGCCCATTCCAAAGCCATCTCCAAGAAGCAAACTTGGGCCGAAATGGTGACCGAAATTATTCAGATCGGTAACGAGGATCGCGTGCCGCAGAACTTTTCAGCCAACTTTCGCGAACATTTATATGGTGAACGGGTTGAGCAATGAGGCAAGTCTTTCTTGACACGTCGCTTCTCATTGCACTGTATGTCTCCAGCGATGCCGCGCACCAACAAGCGCTGCGCGAACTCTCGCGGTTAGAACAGACGGGCACACAGTTTGTAACAACTGATGCCGTCCTCATCGAGTTTTGCAACAGCCTGGCGAAAGTGGCGCTACGCAAACGCGCTGTTGCCGCAACGCAAGCCTTGTTGGCACGCGAGGATGTCACAATCGTAAGGGTGACTGAGCCACTCTGGCACAAAGCATTTTTTCTGTTTCAAGCACGTTCGGATAAAGACTGGGGTTTGACTGATTGCATCTCTTTTGAAGTGATGAAAGATCGACGAATAAAGGCCGCGTTGACCGCCGACCACCACTTTGTTCAAGCAGGTTTTACGGCGTTGCTTCAGAAGTAATATTTGGGAATGCGCCAATCATTGTGCGCGAGGTGCAACGCGGGCAGGCTGGCATACGGCTGCACCGTCGCCACGCCGGGCTGCACCTCTACGTGTGCATTCAGCGCGTCATTCTCGTGTGTGGTTGCATGAAAATCGCGGAAGGCGATTAACGGTCGAATGTGTAACGAACCTGGTTTGTTCCGCGCGGTGTATTGCACGCACACGGTGTTCTCGCCTTGCACCATGAACACGGCTTTCTCAATCGCAATGCCCTCGACCTCGTGGGTAAAAACGGGAAACGGATCGAGCCGAAACTGTTTGAGGTAGCGTTGCCCCTGCGGATGAATGACGCCGGGGTATTGATTCGCGGAAAGCTCAAAGCGATGCGTCGCGCCAGCTCCATCCAACAACACCAACGTTTCTTCCAGCTTGGAGAGCAACACCATGCGCCCCACGGGCGGCTGTGTCGCCGCGACCAACAAGCCGTGGTAGCGCCACGTGTTTAAACCCACGAGGGTGGATGCAGCAAAGCCGCCCAGCCCATTCGTCTCCAGCCACTCGCGCCGCAAAGCAGCATCCAGGTTGCCACAGGTTTCTTGGTCAAAGTGAGCCATGGTTTTCCCTATTGCAAACTTGCGATACGTCTCGCTTTAATGTGCGACGCGCGATGTGAAAAGCGAACTTCAATCGTGATGATGAGCACGGCGACAAATAACTAATACCCCGTCTTCCCACCCACACTCAACATCACCGGCAACAACAGGCCCAAGCCCAGCGCAAACAGCCACAGCGCCGGGGCGGGTGTGCCCATCGGGCGGCGGCGTTTGGCTTCGCGCGCGGCAATGCGCGGATCGAGTGCGAGCCAAGCCGCGTGTCTGCGCTCCAGCCACAAGAACACGGCGGCGGTGGCTGCGCCATAAAACAGATGCCCAATCAGCGATGGCAAGATGCCACCAGCCGCCTGCGCACTCCAATCAAAAGGCTGCCCCAGCAAAATGGGGAACAGCGTCAGCGCACCGAGGAACCACCAGATCAACCCATACAACATGCCCCACACAATGCCGGAGCCGAGGTTGGGCGCCTCGTGTTGAAACAGCAGCCCAAAGCTCATGCCGATCAAGGCGCTGATGACCAGATGCACGATGAAGCCCAACACCGGCGAGCTACCACCCACGATGGCCGCCACGCGCGGCAATGCGCCGATGCTGAGCATGACGAGGCTGAAGACCAGCCCGCCTGCCACGCTCGCCAACGCGCCGCGCCCCAGCGATTCCAGCGAGCGCAATCCCACACCCTCGACCTCGCGGTTGATCGGATCAGACTCGTGGAAGAAGCCCAGCCACAACCGATCCAGCGTGGCGTAAATTAAGCCGACGATGAGGCCGTAGATGACATGGCCGACGAGCGAGCCGAAGACCTCGCCGCCGCGCACCACGCTCCAATCAATCGGCTTGCCTAATAAAATGGGTAGCAGCGTCAGCGGGCCGACAAACCACCACAGCAGCCCATAGGCCATGCCCCAGCCCATGCTGCTGCCATGCCCGCGCACATCGCGTTGAAACAGCACGCCAAAGCTGACCCCGATCAGAATCGCAATGCCATAGTGCAGCGCGATGCCGGTCTCGCGCGAGTTGGCATTGACGATGTTGGCGACGAGTGGAAAGAAGTTCACCTGCTCCATCCACTTGCCAAAAGCCCAGCCACCCACAACACCTGCGATGCCGCCGACGAGGATGGCGCGCGGCCAACTGAAGCGGGAAGGGGAGAGGGGGTGAAAGGGTGAGGGGGAATGATTGCTCTTCTCGTTTGGCGCAAGCGTTCCCAGTGCAATGCCCAACGGCGCACCGATGCACACGATGTAAGCCACTAACTCTGGGAAGTGTTCACGCGCAACATCCAACATGCCCATGGCGTGTTGTTGGGTGTTGAACAATGGCAACAGGCCAGCGGGCAACAGCAGCCACAACAACAGCGCGTAGCCCAATCCCCACACCAACCCCGCCCCCGGTGATGTGGCACGCTGCCAGCACACCGCAGCAAACACAACCCCGCAGACCGCCCCCAAAAATGCAATGCCCAGCCCTAGCGTCATGCTGGTCACAACCGTGCTCAACGCACCCCCCATCAAACCAACCGCAGCACAGGTTAAGACAACTCTTGATTTTGAATTCATGTTTGATCACTCAATCGTCTGCACAATATCGCGCGGGAAGAACAACTCGATCAGCCAATCGCTTAGCACGCGCACCTTGCGGCTTAGGCCAGGCAGCTTGCTGAGATAGATGCCGCGCCACATCAGCCAGGCCAACAGGCCAGAGAACAACAGCGTCTTGTTCGTGAACGGCACAGCCAACTCAGCGCAGGCGGTGTGATGCCCGACGACGGCGAGTAAACCCAATGCCTTGAACTTGAAGACCTTGAGTGGTTGGTTATGCAAGGTGGCATGAATGTTGTGCGCCAGCGTGTAGGCCTGGCGCAACGCAAACTGTGCGGTGGGCGGGCAGGTCTTGCCGGGGTTCAACACATCCGGCACCACGGCGCAATCGCCCAATGCCCACAGACCCGTTTGATTAGGCACCGCCAGCATCTCGTTCACCAGAACTGCACCGCGTTTGTCGCGCTCGATATCGGGCGGCAATGTCTTGAGCAATGGGTTGGGCGTGGTGCCAGCCGTCCACACCAATGTGTTGGATGAGATGCGCAGCGGATTGTTGTTACACGTTGCCATCACGCCATCGCCATCACAATCGGCCAGACGATGATTGAGCATAAACGTCACGCCGCGCTCGGTCATGCGTTGCTCGGCATACTTGGCTAGCGGCTCGGTCAGTTCGGGCAAAATGCGGTCGCGCGGGTGCAACACCACAATCTTCACATCGTCTTGCGAGAGATTGGGATAGTCGGCCACCATGCCGCGCGTAAAGTCGTTGAGGCCGCCCGCCAGTTCGGCCCCGGCAAACCCGGCCCCGGCGATGACAAAGGTGAGCATGGCTGCGCGCTTGTCGGCATCGGCCTCGCGGTTGGCGCGCTCGAACATATCAATCACGCGGTTGCGAATCTTCATTGCATCGCCCAGACTCTTAAAGTCGTAGGCGCGTTGCTCCACGCTTGTCATGCCCAAGTAATTCGAGACCGCACCCAACGACAGCACCAAATGGTCAAAGGGAATCTGCCAAGAGTGATCGGAGTCCGTGAGTGTGACGCATTTGTTTGTCAGATCAATGTGCGTGGCTTTGGCGCGCAGCACCTGCGTGCGGCGCAGGCTGGTGCGCAAGGGCGTGCTGATGTGCGTTGGCTCGAGTGAGCTGGCCGCGACCTCGGCCAACATGGGGGTGAACAGCAAGGCGTTGGTCTCGCTCACCAACGTGATCTCGACGCTGGGGTCTGCGCCAAATTTGTGTTCGAGATGATCTGCCGTCGTCATGCCTGCAAAGCCACCACCCAAAATCACAATGTTGGTTTTGATGGCGCGCGCAGCGGGCTTGGCTTGCGGTGCATCGCCCAGAACACGCAATGCCACATCGCTGAGCAGTTGGTTGAGCGCACCCAACAGACCGCCAAACAACACCCAGCCGATGAGCGCAGGAAACTGCGCGCGCATGCCATCTGCCGACCATTGCGGCGGTTGGCCCGCGAGTAAGGGCAAGGCGATGACATTGACCAATGCCCACAGCGGCACACCCAGCGCAGCAGCGGTCAGGGTGCTATCGGCGTAGGCGTTGCGCACCGAGGGGAACAGCAACGCATAAGCCATGCCGACGAATCCGCCCATCAACACGGCCACCACCGGGTTGGCAAAGGTAAGCACCAACACGATGCTGCTGACCAAGCCAGCCAGCAAACCAATCAAGATGCGTCTAAAAATGTTTTGCATAGATGCGCTGGAGTGTAGAGGATGCGCGACCCTTTCGATATTTATCGTTAGACCTCTTGCAAAAGCAGAGACGTGATGCATCGGCTCTGAGCCGCCGCGTCTCTACGAACGCCGCGCAAAAAACGTCTTTTGCAAGAGGTCTATTCATCATCATCTCTCATCATCGAGATGAATAGTCTGATGATCTGAGCCTTTGTTACAACGAGTTTGCATGTTTGCTCAAGAGGATCACCTCATTGCTGCGCTACGCAGCGGCGACGAGGCTGCGTTTTCCTATTTGATAGATTGCCATTTGGGGAGCAGGCGCAAACTTCCTCAGCGGCCAAGAGAAGCCCTAGCCGGATTGCAGCGAGGTGGTGATTGCCCCGCACGGCTGGGTGCACCCGTGTTGCTGGCACGAGCTGGCGCCCGGCCTGTTCAACCTCGCCCAAACCCATTTTGCGGATGGCATGGAGCACGCCCGCAAAGTGCCGTTTTGCCAGGCCATTGATGAAGGCGACATGATTAAGCTGAGCGAGATCGCGGGCATCTCCAGCGAGTTGGCGCACCAGGTGCGGGATGCGGTGGGCGATTGTGGCGCGTGCCGTTTGTGCTCGGTCAAGCTGGCGGCAGACCCGCAACACAACTGGATGAAGCCAACGACGTTGACCGAACGCGAGACGCGCTTTTACAACCATCATCTGGGCGAGCCTGTGATGCGCGAATTGTTCGCCGCAGATCAAATGATTCCGATCAGTGTTTTGTAGGGGGGAAATGCGATCAGAAATTTACTCCGCCCGAATGACCACCAACTTATTCGCCCCGCTCTCTGCACCCCAAATTTCGCGCCACGTCTCAACCGAGTGGCCGAGCAGTTGGCGCACATTGGCGTTGGGGCTGGGCAACGGGTAGCTCGTCCATTCGCGGCGGGATGGGCTGTAGTTAATAATCACGTTATTGGCAAAGTCGCTGAGCCACGCGCCATCTTTGGCATCTACATACATGGCGTAGGCTTGCGCGGATTTTGGCCCGGGCAACGGCCACGCCTTCCATTCTTTTTTCACCGAGTCGTATGAACTGATCTGGCCCGAGTTCCACTCGCTGACCCACACTTTATTTTTTGAATCCACCCACACCCGCCGCGCACCCTGATTGGGCGTAGGCGGCTCGATGACGGTGGCCGCGCCGGTTTGTGTATCAATACGCGCAATGTAGTTGCCCGCCAGCGAGGCAAAATAAACCGAACCATCTGGCGCAGCGGCCATGCCATACGGCCCAGCACCTTTGGGCGCATCCCACACCTCCAACTTCTCGGTTTGCACATTCAGCCGCCCGTAGATGCCGCTTTGCCCGGTGAACCACAGCGTGCCGTTTGTATCAAAGGTCGCGGTGTTCAGGTTGGCGTTGGCGCGCTCTTTTGGCAGCGGAAAAACTTTGATGGCGTGGCTCTTGGCATCCACGCGCACGATGGCGTTTAGCCCGCCATCGGTCAGCCAGGCCGCCCCATCTGGCCCAACAATAACCCCATGCGGACTTGAACCTGCCCCGAGCGGAATGAGCGTGCTCTCGCCTGTTTTTGGATCAAGCAATCCCAACTCGCCGGTGCTTTGCGCCGTCCACCACACCGTGCCGTCCGCGTTGGGGGCCACATCGTGCGGGGTTTTGCCTGCGGGCAAGTTGAACTCTTGCAGCGTGCGGATCACCGGGCGCGGGGCTTCGGTTTTGCCCGCCGCCCAATCTGACCAGAAGCCCGAAGGTACGCGGGCGATGGCACCCTGATCGTTCGGGCCGGTGGGCTTGAAGATGTACGCATCGCCCTCTTCGAGAATGACATGGGCGATATCGCGCATGATGAAGCCGTGCGCCACGATGAGGGTGTTAGGGCCATCCGCAGGTATTGCGCTCAGGAGGTCCTTCGTCATGGACTTGGCGGTCTCATAGTGATCGGCACGCTCGTAGGTGCCAAAGGCCAACTGGGCGGTCTCACGGGTGCGGCAATACGGGCTGGCGACAACGCGACCGACCGGAATGCCCAGCGCCTTAAACGCCACGCCGATGCCTTTGGCCTGTTCGCGGCCTGCATCCGTCAGGTTGCGCTGATGCGTGCAGTCGTTGTAATCAGAAGTCGTATCTTTCTGCGAGAAATCGGTTTTGGTGTGGCGCACATAGATGACATAGCCGCCTTTGCGCAACAGATTGACCAACTCGACCAGGTGTGGCCCTGCGAGTACAGGGCTTTGGGGTGCTTGGGCTGAAGGTGGCCGAACAACACAGCCTGCGCTGAAGGCCAACAGCGCAACGGCACACCACTGGACGAGGATTCTGGGAAAGCTTGTCATACCCGTTCATCATGCGGCATCACATGAGACATGAGTAAGAGCCAGGCAACAGACGTAAGCCATGCACGCGCCAAAAAGCGCACTCACAAAACGTCATATTGAGCTGGTTTGGATGTGTTCAAAGCCATGCTTTGTTTGCACTCAGCGTTTCGTAATACTTCCGAAATACCTGCGTAAGAAGTTGCCCAAAGAATGCCAACCGGGATGCAGATGGAAGTGGCCCTCATCTGCTTCATCAAACTACAAACTTACTAAGAGGTTATTCAAAATGAAATTTTCAACACATCGCTTTCATCGTGCATCTCGTTCAAAGCTGATGGCTGCCGCAGGCGCACTGTTGGCCGTTGTTAGCATCGTCGGCGCAACGGCTGGCACGGCCAACGCGGCCAAGCCCCGG
>JAYTNY010000138.1:0-1518 GCA_043748055.1 Roseobacter sp. | reverse complement strand
GAAGCGAAGAAACGCGAAGAACGCAATTAGCCAAAACACGGCTTTGGCGGTGTTGGTGGTGGCAACCGGGTTGCTGGTGCTGTTTGGGCTGGATGGGTTTTGCGGCGCGGCCTCGCTGTGCGCGGGCGGTGGATCGCGCATGAGCAAACCCAATCGCAGCGAAAGCAACAGGAGCAGCGGCACCAGTAGCAGCGTATAGCGATAGGGCAGTGGCGTTTGCAAACTGCTACCACTTATCGTGGCAACAAGTGAAGGCAAATTGCCACCGATCAAACTGCCCACAAAAGCAAACAAGCCACCAATAGCCGACTGCACGGCGAAGGCGCTGGTGCGCGAGTGATCGTTGGTGAAGGCGACCATGTAGGGCACCATGTTGACGAAGAACGCAGCCAGACCGGTGAAGACCAGGATGACGGCAACGAGCATAAAGGCGATTTGGGTGGCGGGCGCGACGAACTCGGCGCAGGCCGCAATAAGTGTGCCGGCCACGCACATGGCCGTGCCCACCCGCACCATGCTGCGGTAGCTCCAACGCTCGCCCAGGCGGCCCACCGGCAGGCTGGCCAGGGCGAAGGCCAACATGCCTGCGGCGTTGACGGTGCCCACTTGCTCTGGCCCAAAGCCCAGCCGCAGCATGAACAAATTGAAGATGACGGTGTAGATGCCGCCATCCAGCGTGAGGGTGAAGAGGCCGACGTTGATGAAGTGCAGGCGCACATTGCGATCAAAGGTGTTCCAGCGGGCGAGGAGTTGGGCAAACATGGAGGTGCGCCGAGTATAGCGAGGCATCCGTAAAAAACCTCACAGGTTGGCCCGCGAGGCCTATGTTTACTGTGGCTTCATAGGCCAACCTGTGAGGTTTGCTACGGTTACAACGCCCGCTGCATGATGACGCTGTCCAGCCAGCGATCAAACTTATAGCCGATGTTGGGCAGCAGCCCCACCCGCACAAAGCCCACCGATTCGTGTAGCCGAATCGAAGCCGCGTTCTCGCTGTCGCCGATCACGGCGATCATCTGGCGCAGGCCTTGCGCAGCACAGCGGGCGATCAGTTCAGTCAGCAACAGCTTGGCAATGCCTTTGCGTTGCTGCGAGGGGTCTACGTAAACCGAGTTCTCGCAGGTGAAGCGATAGCCGGGGCGTGGGCGATACGAACTGGCATAGCTATAGCCCAGCACCACACCATTTACCTCGGACACCAGATAGGGATAGCCCGCATCGAGAATCGCGCTCATCCGTTTGCGCATCTCGTCCCTGTTGGGCGGGGTCAGCTCCCACGAGGCGGTGCCGTTTTTAACTTGGTAGCCGTAGATGGCGGTGATGGCGGCGATGTCGTTTAGTGTGGCGGGGCGCAGAGAGAGTGTCACGGAATCCCCGGAATCTCATACACCTCGCCAAACAAACTGAAGTAGGCCGAACTGCCCGGCGGCGGGCGATTGAAGTTGAGCTGAAAGGCCAGCGTCTCGCCCGGGGCCACATTCCACGGCAGGCCGGGCAGGCTTTGGTTAAGGCCCAGCA
>JAYTNY010000137.1:0-5527 GCA_043748055.1 Roseobacter sp. | reverse complement strand
GTCAGTCTGCCCGAATCAAAAAACGCCAGATCGAATGTATTCGCCTTTTTGATGCAATCCGTTGTCGCCACATACTCTGTTCGACCCGCCATGACCTCGTTGGTGCCCTGCGACACCGATCCCGCAATTTGCCCAAAAGCCCAAATGACGGCAAAGCCGATCAATGAAGGCAGAACAGAAGTAATTTCGCCGCGCTGCGCAGCATTCGCTGTAGCAAGCGCGGCGATGCGGTCAATCACCACTGCGCTAATCCAAATTTGCAGCGGCCCGCTAATTGCGCCGATCAAGTTCAAGATCAACGCTGCAATCAACCGCCAGCCATTCGCTCGCCACATCAACGCAAAAACACGCGGGAAGAATTTCAGGCTGTTACTCATGTGCAGGAGTGTAATGTAGGAGTTAACAACACAGGTTACACAGCAGCAGAAAAAAATCTACTGCAGAGCATCCTGAGCGTAGTCGAAGGGCATCCTGAGCGTAGTCGAAGGATGCGGACTTGGGCAAGCTTGGCCAGCCAAGCTCGACATAGAACGCCTTCTTCGACTGCGCTCAGAATGCTTTTTAGTGGAGCCAGGACAATGCTGCGTAACATGAGCGAATGAAAATACCCAACCCAACCGGCCCCCACCCCCGCACCCGCGAAGAACGCTGGGCATTGGTGCGCGAACTCGCCGAACGCGCCCGCACCCAGCACGGCGACAACTTGCTCGCCGTCGGCCTCTACGGCTCGCTGGCCCGTCAGACCGACGGCCCCTACTCCGACACCGAGATGATGTGCGTGCTGCGCGGTGAAGGCATAGATTATTCGGCAGAATGGACAAGCGGCCCGTGGAAGGCCGAAGTGAATTTCTTCAGCGCCGATGTGGTGCGTTGCAGGCGCCGCCGAGTTAGAAGAGGACTGGTCGCTGACCCAGGGTGCATTTGCGTTCATCCACCCCCTCCACGACCCCGCCCAGTTCTTCGCCACCCTGCCCCCGCTCGTCTTCGACCACACCGAGGCCGAATTCAAAAACATGATGAAGCTACACATCGTCGGCGAGGTGTATGAGGCCATCGGCAAATTGCGCAATGCCCAGCACAGCGGCTACACCGCATTCATGCCGCGCCTCGCATTTATGTTGGCGGGCTACGGGGCCAATTTGATTGGGCTGATGAACCGCCGCCTGTATACCTCGGCGGCGACGATGTTGGATGAGGCGCTGGCGCTGCCCAACCAACCTGGGGGTTACGACCATTTGTGCCAGCTCGTCCAACGCGGCGAACTCAGCAACCCTGACCAAACTTGTCAAACTTGCGAGGCGTTTTGGCAAGGGCTGTTAGATTGGTCGGCCCAAAATGGCCTTCAGTTAGTGACTGAAAGCACGCCATATTGACTGGCTGCGCTCACCTTGTTCAAAATTTCACTATCAAAAGCTATCCGTAGCCCCTTGCCAGCCCGGCATTACCCCGATTGCCTGATTTTGAAAGCCCTGAACTTCTACTATTTCAGCCATCCTTGCTCGTTTAGCTCATTGGCTTCAATCATTTGAGTATTGGGCGAGGCACATGAGTTAAGTCATAACTTATCCCAGATTAACTGGGATAAGTTTGGGATAACAAAGAGCTAGGTTATGAAAGTGATGAAACCGGTCAAACCGGTCGGAATAATCGGATACGGCGCATATGTCCCGCGTTATCGCCTGATCTCGCAAGAGGTCAGCGAGTTATGGACAGACGGCAACGCCACCTCACCCGTGCGCGAAAAGAGCGTGCCGGGGTTGGACGAGGATGTGACGACGATGAGCATTGAGGCCGCCCGCAACGCCCTCGCCCGTGCCACCGCTGTAGGGGCGTTGCATGGAACGCCCCTACATAAGAATATTGGCGCGGTTTGGGTGGGCAGCGAGAGCCACCCCTACGCCGTAAAGCCTACCAGCACCATGGTGGCCGAGGCCATCGGCGCGACGCCCTACACCCAGGCCGCCGACTGGCAATTTGCTTGCAAGGCGGGCACGGAGGCGATACAAGCCAGCATCGGCTTTGTGGGCAGCGGCATGGCCCAATACGCCCTGGCCATTGGCATGGACGCGGCGCAGGGCCGACCCGGCGACGCGTTGGAATACACCGCCGGGGCAGGCGGCGCGGCCTACTTGATTGGGCCTGCCGAGGAGGCCCTGGCCGTGTTCGAAGGCTCGCTTTCGTATGTGACCGACACGCCCGATTTTTGGCGGCGGCAATATGAGAAATACCCAGAGCACGCCGGGCGCTTTACCGGCGAACCCGCCTACTTTCACCATGTCACCACGGCTGCACGCCAACTGATGGAGACCATGCGCCTGCAAGCCAGCGACTTCGCCTACACTGTCTTTCATCAACCCAACGCCAAGTTCCCCATCAAGGCGGGCGAGGAGTTGGGCTTTACCCGTGCGCAGATGAAGACCGGCTTGCTGGTCAACGAGATCGGCAACACGTATGCGGGTTCGTCGGTCATCGGCCTTACGGCTGTTCTGGATGAGGCGGAGATCGGGGATCGCATCTTGATGGTGTCGTTCGGCTCCGGTGCAGGCAGCGATGCCTTTAGCTTGCGCGTAACCAACAAACGCCAAACCCCGAACGTGCCCACCACACGAGACTACATCAAACGAAGAACACCGGTGGACTATGCGACGTATACCAGGCTCAAAGGAAATTACAAATTGAATTAGCTTTCAGCAGTCAGCTTTCAGCGGTCAGCTTTGAACTGAGCCGCGAAAAGCTGATAGCTGACTGCTGATCGCTAACAGCTATGAGAGACGTTTCAATCATTGGCGTCGGCCAAACCCCGGTGGGCGAGCATTGGGACAAGAGCCTGCGCGACCTGAGCTATGAGGCATTGGCAGCCGCCATGCGCGACGCAAAGGTGGAGCGCGTGGAAAGCCTGTATGTCGGCAACATGCTGAGCGGTGAGTTGACCAACCAGGAACATTTGGGCGCGTTGATTGCCGAGCATTCGGGCCTGCGCGGCATCGAGGCGGTAAAAGTGGAAGCGGCTTGCGGCAGCGGTGGCGCGGCCTTGCGGATTGGGTATGCCATGGTGGCGGGCGGACTCAGCGACATTGTGGCCGTGATGGGCGTGGAGAAAATGACCGACAAACCCAACGATGTGGTGACGAGCGCATTGGCCATGGCCGCCGATGCCGAGTCTGAAGCGTTGCAGGGCCTCAGCTTCATCGGCATTAACGCGCTGATGATGCGGCGCTACATGCACGAGTATGGCTACAAGAAAGAAGACTTCGCCAACTTTGCGATTAACGCCCACGCCAACGCGGTGAACAACCCCAACGCGATGTTTCCATCGCCCATTACAGCCAAGCAATTTGCGGATGCCAAGCCTGTGGCCGACCCCATCAACTTGCTAGACAGCAGCCCGATTGCCGATGGCGCGGCCTGCGTCATTTTGGCCCCCAGCCAGTTGGCGAAAGAGTTCACCGACAAGGCCATCCGCGTGCGGGCCAGCGCCATTGCGACGGACAGCTTGGCCTTGCAAGACCGACGCGATGTGTTGTTTTTAGAGGGCGGTGCAATGAGCGCGCAGAAAGCGTATGCGATGGCGGGGCTGGGGCCGAGCGATATGGATTTGTTTGAGCTGCACGATGCCTTCACGATTATGAGCGCGCTCTCGTTAGAAGCGGCAGGCTTTGCCAAACGCGGCCAGGGCGTGCGGCTGGCATTAGAGGGCGAGATTGGCATTCGCGGGCGCTTGCCAATTACGACGATGGGCGGCCTGAAGGCACGCGGCCACCCAGTGGGCGCCACCGGCATGTACCAAATTGTGGAAGTGGCGACGCAGTTGCGCGGCGAGGCGGGTGCCAACCAGGTGCCGAATGCGCGCTTGGGCATGGCCCAAAACATCGGCGGCAGCGGGGCAACAGTGGTGACGACGATTTTGGAACGTTTGTAACATTTGAAGGTTGATAAGGTTTGTAACGTTGAAACTTTAGGAACCTTAACAACTTTATCAACATGAGGAACTCAAAATGGAAGTAGCACGTTATTGGCGAACAACAGATCAGCGATACCGATTGACCGGCGAAGTGGACACCAAGACCGGGCAGACGTTTGTCTCGCCGCGTGGTGGGAGAAAGGCCGAGCCGAAGCAACTGAGCGGGCGAGGCGAGGTGTATTCGTTTACGACGATTCACGCGCCGCCAGCAGGCTTTGAGAAGTTTGCGCCCTACATGGTGGCGCTGGTTCGGTTGGACGAAGGCCCGCTGGTCACGGCTCAGCTTACGGATGTGGATGAGGCCGAGGCCAAGATCGGCATGAAAGTAGAAATGGTGACACGCGTGCTGCGCGAGGACGGCGATGACGGGCGCGGCATGTTGGTGTACGGCTACAAATTTCGGCCTGTATGGGGCGTGCGCGATGACGCACTAAAGGCGCAGTTTGTGGATGCAGCTAAGCCCGTGGCAAACGGGAATGGCTACCACGCGCATGCCAACGGCAACGGTAAACATGCGCCAGATTTGGTGGCGGTCGGAAATTAATTTCAGGCCAACAAACCCGAACAAAAACGCGACGTGGTGAGACCAACGTCGCGTTTTTGTTTATCCACTGCTCTGGATGATCTGAGGTATTCAGCTTCGCCTCATAGCGCTATTTCGCCACAAGCGGCAGATACAACGTAGTGCCGGAAGATGCAGCGGCATCCTCATACCCAGACTCATCTTCATCCACCGGCTCGCCCAACACACCGGTGTTTGTCCTGCGGGTGTTGACAAAGGTGCAAGTCACCTGCTCGTTGTCGTTCACCACAATCTCAGCCGTCGCGTCCGGCACGTTCACCTCGTGCGGCGTGTCGCACACAATGTCGCTCAGCGTCCAGCCACCTGGCACCTGCTCCTCGAACACATACGTCCGCTGCGGTGTCACCTCGAACGTGATGCTGTTGCTGTAAGCATCACCGTCATCCACCGCCGGATCATCCAACCGGAAGTTACCCAGGTTGCTGCTAAACCGGAAGTTCTGCTTCGCATCCGGCTGCGCGTCCAACACAATCGTCAGCGTGCTTGGCCCTTCGGGCTGCGGCTCCGGCGCAGTCACGGTAACGCGCACCGTCGCGGGTTCGGAGTCGCTCTCGGCATCCGTCGCCTTAAACGTAAAGCTATCCTGGCCCACAAAGCTCGTGTTCGGCACATACGTCACATTCGGGGCCAAGCCGTGCAGCACGCCGTTGCTCGGCTTGCTCACCAGCTTGTAGTGCAATGCGTCGCTGTCAGTCGCGCCCAGCGTGATGGCGACCGAGTTGTTGTTTGCCACCGTCACCTCCTGGTCTTGCGCAACCGGCGCGCTGTTCGACACTGCCCACGTAAAGCGCGTGGCTGCGCCGACCAGACCCGCCTCGTTCCTGGCCCGCACCAGGAACGTGTGTGTCCCATCCTCCAACCTGCTGTAAGCCTGCGGGCTGCTGCTCGCGGCAAACTCGCCTCCATCCATCGCACACTCGTATCCACTCGCGCCCTCGGCCTCAAAGCCAAACTGCGCGTCGCGGCTGTAGCCCGTGCTGGAT
>JAYTNY010000136.1:0-3054 GCA_043748055.1 Roseobacter sp. | reverse complement strand
GGCAAAGTCATCGTCCGTCAAACCGCCTGGTATGCCAAGCCCCTGCCTACATTCTCCGATGCCATCGCCGCTGTTCGTTACCATCTTTGGCGCTCCCCATTCTCATACGTCCGCTTTCAACCAGCCCATCGCTAAATTGCCTGATCCCATCTTTAACGCCTTTGCCAGCGCCTTGTGCTATTCATCCTAATGGACAATGTCCTGCTGAGAGCCTACGTCAATTCAATGGCCTGCTTCAAATCCGCAATCAAATCCTCGGTCTCCTCAATGCCCACCGAATACCGAATCAAGCCTTCGGGGATGCCCATGGCGGCGCGTTCCTCGGCGGTGCATTCCACGTGGCTGGTGGTGGCGGGCGGGCCGCCCACTGTTTCGACCGAACCCAAATTGGCGGCGCGGTGCATCAGCTTTAACTTTGGCAACACGCGTTTCACCTCATCGAAGCCGCCCTTCAACGCAAAGCTCAGCATGCCACCAAAGCCTTGCATTTGCTCGGCGGCGATGTCGTGTTGCGGGTGCGACTCTAAGCCGGGGTAGTTCACTTGCGCAATAGCAGGTTGCTTCTCCAGCCAGCGTGCAATTGCCAGCGAGCTTTGGTTCTGTTGCCGTATGCGCAAATGCAAGGTCTTTATACCGCGCAGCAACAGGTATGCGCTCATCGGGTCCAAACTGGCCCCGGTGATCTCGCGGTAGTGATGCACCGCGCGCACCAAATCGCGCTGGCCGCATAGCACACCGCCCATTGCATCGGCATGGCCGCCCAAAAACTTGGTGGCACTGTGCAACACCAAATCGGCCCCCAGCGCCAGCGGTTGCTGATTCATTGGCGTGGCAAACGTGTTATCCACCGCCACAATAGCGCCGACACGATGCGCCACCTCGGCCAACCGTGCAATATGTTGCACCTTGAGCGTGGGATTCGTAGGCGTTTCTAAATACAGCAAAGCGCAGCCTTTGCTCAGCTCATTCTCAATTTGCACCTCATCGGTGGTGTCGCACAGCACTACCTCCACATCCCACTTGGGCAAAAAGTGCAAGAAGACCTGGCTGGTGCCACCGTAGGTGTCCTTTGCGCTCACCACCCGGTCGCCGGGCTTCAGCAAGGCAAACAGCATGTTGCTAATGGCGGCCATGCCGGTGGCAAAGCTGGTGGCATCCTCGGCGTTCTCCAGTGCACGTATCTTTTGCTCGAAGGCGGCGACGGTGGGGTTGGTGTTGCGGGCATAGATGTAGCCTGGTGCCCGACCCAGCGCCACATCGCGCCAACTGTCCACATCATCATAACCATGCGCCACGCCAAACGAGACCGGCACGGTGGTTGCACCCGTGAGCAAGAGATTGTCTTCACCCGCCCACACCGCTTTGGTGGCGGGTGATGTGTTATCAAAAGATTGTGAGTTCATTAAGCAATTGTATATAGCGCAAAAACAACCCAGGCTTTTACAAAAAGCCTGGGTTGTTTTTGCGGGTCTGTTGCGGTGTATTGTTTTATCGCCGAGCAATCTCAATCTTGGGCGGTGGGCCGCTGGGTGGCGGGTTGCTGCCGCGAATCAAGCCGTCCGGCCCGATCAAGCCCGATGCGCGTGGCTCTGGCTCCTCGCGCTTGGCTTCGGCTACCGGCACCGTTCCACCCTCGCTTTCGGGAATACCTTCGATCTCTGCATCTTCCGCTGGGTCATACTTCGGCAAAATTTTGCGGGCCTGCACCATGATCTGGGTGAGCTTGGCCGAGGTATCCGTGCGGTCGTTCTGCGCCAGTTGCTCGGCCATGCGGCCCATCACCCCAATGAAGCGGTCGTCCACTTCATCCTTTAGCTCGGTCAACATTTTCTCGGTCTCGTCGGGATATTTGGATTGCAGCAAGGCCTGAATGATTTGCACTTCGGGTGGCTGGCGCTCGCTCATGATCTGCATAGCGATGTTGTAAACAGCTTGCAGCGCGTCCAGCGTGTTCTTGTCGTTGCGCTTCTGCGCCTCTTGCGCGTTGGCCTGGATGACGGCGATCAGCGTGTCATCAATCTCGCCCTCGCGTTCGCGGGCAAAGGCCAGTGGGTCTTTGCTGCTCACGATCTCCTGAATCAACTGCACCTTGCCTTGCATCATCTGGCGCGAGGCCGCGTCCACTTTGTCGCGCGTCTCCTGCACCTCTTTGCGCAATGCAATCAAGTTGTCCTTTTCAGCTTGGTCGGGCGCGCTGTCAATCTTGCCAGTGAGCAGTTGGAAGAAGGCATAGTCGAGCAGTTGTCGCCCCATTGCCACCAAACTCTCACGCGTCTCGGCATCCGGTGCGCCAATAAGATTTGTGAGCAAATTCTCGCGGGTTGGGTCTTTCTGGAAGGCCTCCAACACCGCCATGCGCACACCGATGGTTTTACCGAACGTGGTTTCTTCAATCAAGATTTGTTGCAGCCCCACCAAACTTTGCAACACCTGTTCGCGGCCCTGGCCGGCGTTGGCATCCATGCTGGCGGCCAACAAGTCAAACATCTCAGCATCCACTTTGTCATCGTTCTTGCGAACGATTTCGCGCACGGCGTCGATGTCGCTCTGGCGCATAAAGTCGCGCAGCAAATCGGCCTTCTCTTGCTGCTTGCGCAGCATCTCCGTCGTCACGCCGTCGGCCTCGAAGATTGCTTCAATCAGGCTCTGAAATGTGAAGAACATCTTGGGCTGCAACAGATAGGCTTTGGGTGCCTCTTGCGGCAACCCGCGCATGATGGTTTGGGTCATCTGCCCAATCACGCGCTGCGTCTCCATCTCGCCCAGCCCCAGTTCCATGGGGAAGAGAGCCAGGCACAGTTGCTTAGCGGGGTCGTGATACAAAAACGGCGCAGTGAGATTTTGTAAGCGCCCACTGAGCAACGCGCCCTTTAATTCGGGCTGCTTGCCCACATCCAACACTTGCGCGCGCACGGGCGATCCACCCATCCCACCACGACCACCCGGTGTAACCAATTGAGGCATTGAAGTAACTCCTAAATACCCCCGACCCCTAAAGGGGAGTCCGTGAGCTTCTCTATAACTTTCTCGATCCGTTACGAATGATGAGCTAAG
>JAYTNY010000135.1:0-8383 GCA_043748055.1 Roseobacter sp. | reverse complement strand
CTGTGGTGTTGCCCACTGCATCCACTACTTTCTTTAGGTTGCCTTGAAAATCATAGGTGTAGCCTGTCGCTTGCGTAGTTGTGTTGTATTCGGTCACGGTGATGAGCTTGCCAAAGGCATCGCTCTGGTAATCCATCCGGTTGCCATTGGCATCGGTCACCACTTTTGTCCAACCATCAATGCTGGTCGAGGTGGACCACAGTGTTGTGCTCTGCGAAACAGTGTCATCCCGCTTGACATTGCTTCGTTCGTCGTAGCTAAAGACGTGGTAGTTCATCAGGCTATTCCACGTTGGCGCAACGTAACCGCTGCCGGGCGTGCCTGTGGCCGAGTAGGGTGTGCTGGTGTAAAGCGCACGGCCTTGATTGTCATAGGCATTGCTACTCAACACGCGCTGCGCTCTAGTGTCGGCTCGCTGCGACTGAACCTCGCGCCCCAAACCATCGTAATAAGTCCAGCCTTCGATGTAGGTACTGGTCGTGCGCTGCATCAGTTGGCGCTTCTGCACCACCACCGGTCGCGCAGTTAAGTTGTAGATAAACTCACTGCTGGCTACACCGTTTGTTGGCTCAGTCGGCAGCCATACTTTGGTGCGGCGACCATAAGCATCATATTGCAGCGTGGTTGTGTTGCCATTGGGGTCAGTCACGCTCAGTGGCACACCCCAGCGTGGGTCGCTGATAGTTGTCACAACATGCCCCAGTGCATTCGTGACTGCTTGGGCATAGCCATATTGGCTGTTGTAAGTTGTGGTCATGATGTTGCCGATGCCATCTGTGCCAGTGACAACCCGGCCAAAGCTGTCATAACCCGTCTTGGTATCAATGGAAAGGGACGAAGGCGACACTTGCGTGTAGACGCGCTTAAGTGTGGCATTGCCTTTAGTTGGCACACTACCAATACTCAAGTTGTCGTAGGCCATTTCGCCTTTGGCTTTTTCGTTTCCGGCGGTGCCAGGCGCTGTACCGGCCCACAGCTTCTCGCTTTGAACCCCACTCACGATGTAAGCTGTCGTGTTGTAAACATAGCTGCGTTCAATCGTGCGGTCATCATTCGCGTCGTTGATGTCACCTTTGTGAACTTCTAACGTGACGTTGCCGTAGCCGTCATAGGTCATCTCGTCGCGTGTTGTTTTGTTCAACGTTCCGTAGGTTGTTTGGGTAAGCACTTGGGGCGCAGCAAAGTAGGCGCCATCTGTTCCAGCCGTGCCAGCAGTCAGCGTCGCGGTATAGGCTGTGCGTGAATAATCCAGTGCTGAGCCGTTGGGTGCAAGTACGCGCGTCTCCACTTCGCGGCCGCGCAACCACCAATCATCTTTCAGCACCGTGCCATCACTCAAGGTGATGTTTACCGTCGAGGTTACGTTGCTTCCCCAGTTGGAAATGTCACCATTCATTCCGCGATAGTAACGATGCTCAGTCTTGACACCGCTAGGCAGAGTCTCCGTCACAATCATGTGACCGCGGAAGTCGTTCCAATAGCGTTTATTGGTCTGGGTTGGGTCATCGTAATACGCGTAGATTGGTGTGCTGTAGGTGTAGGTAACCGTCTGTGTTGGGTTACCAGAGAAGTTATCCCACGAGTTGACGCTCAGCACTTTGTATTTGTGCCAGTAGATATCACCCTGACCATCAATGTCCGATTTGTAATAGGCCACAAAGCAATCCCATTCTGGGCGGGGTGTCGCTGAGGTAAAGGGTGCAGGTGAAGGACAAATATTAGGCTGACCATAGTTGAACTGAGTCATTCCGCCCAGCGAATGCGTGATCGTCATTAAACGCGATGTCATCTGGTATCGAAACGAACTGTTGGTTGTGGAAATAACAGCGCGATTTGCCAAATAACGATATCCAAATTGCACAGGGGGGATATCTTGCACTGGCGTGCTAGCTCGATTAAATCGAATCCAGTTTACTGCTGCTTTGTTTACTGCACTGCCAGTGAAATACAAGTAAACATCATGTACACCCGACACCGACGAGACAGTTGCGCTAAGCGTTTTCCAGGCACTGGATTGATTGGGAATTGCAATCGTGGCGATGGCCGGATTTGTGGGCGAATCCAATCGCACCTCCATTGACGTGCCAGCAGCATTGCTCCACACACGAGCCAGGAACACGCCTGCACCTTCATTAAAGTTCACCCGCTTAAAGCCAATGTAATCTCCGTTTTGAATCAGCTCTATATAGTCGCCGCCACCCACATCAGCCGTGTCTTGCGTTACGGTGATGCCTGACTGAGTATCGAAGAACTCCGTCTCAATCTGGTTGTAGGGCACCCAGTTGAAGTCACCGCCGGGCAGCTGCACGACGTTATTGAGCTGTAGACGTGCCGTCGAGGTTAGGCCATTAGCATCCAACGGTGGCGTTGGCAATGTTTGGCTAAATTCATAGGTCGCCGCTGTCTTCCAGTTGCCACTGACGGTGTCCGTAATCTGGGTTTGAATGGAATGCAAGCGGCGATAGGTCCAAAAAGTGGGACTGGGTTTACTGCAACTACCTGAACTGCACTGTAAGTCGCTGGGCGTATCGGTGTATTGAGCGGGTGTGTCACAACCGCCAATGCTCGTTGGATCAGTACACCGCATCTCTGTATTAAATAGCACGCGAGCGTGTGGTTGGACTGCCATGCCAGCGCGTTTACTATATTCGATACGCCGCACCTGTCCTGACTTGATATAGGCTTTGGTGCCGGATCCAAACTGGTAATAGTTTTGCTCGCGCTCGTAGAAGTAACTTACGACATTGCCGTTCGTATCCTCAATCCGGTCCAAGTTCCACTGCCAAGCGCGATTGCGAATGGCCGAAGAATCAGTGCAGGAGCTATTGGTGAGGTAGTTCTGAAATGATGGCACCCAGAGAATGGAGTTTTGTGGCTTATTGGTTTCAGGTTCAACTTCTCCACCAAAGCGATACTTCGTGCCATCCGGCGATGTCACTTGCCAATATCGCTTTTCGTAATCTGGGTAAGTGGTCAAGGTCGAGGTCATGATCTCGACGCGCCAGCGTGGGTCATCCCGTAATACATATTGACTGCCATTCAGCTTAACCAAGCGCGAATTCATGCCGTTGAGTGAGAACACGAAGTCTTGACCCGAAGCTGTCCAGCATAAATCCCCGTTTAACTTGGTGCGCATCAATCGAGTGATGGAGCCAGGTTTGTAGTCCCAACCTACACCAACTGCGCTGGGCTGCACGGGGCGAGACATGCTCATGCCATCCACACTGGCACTGTCATAGGTCAGGGCCACTTGGGGCGCAGGGCCAGCCACTGCTGGAGGCATAGGAATGGGGTAGCTTGTCGAGGCTGAGCCACTGAGCAAGCCAACTTGGTAGTCCATCACACCACCGAGGGGTGTGGCCTCATAATCGCCAACTGGGCTGCTCGCGCCTGCCGACATGATGATGATCGGCGGGCCACGGCGTGCCGGTTCTGTCGGCTCGAAAGTGCCGTCCTGCCCTATCAACGGAAGGTACAGGCTATGGGGAAAAAGCGATGCCGATTCGCCCGTTGCTTTTTCACTCTTGGCACCAATGCGCTTATCAGGTGAAGCCTGCCCTTCCGACCATCGCTGCAAGGTAGCGACATCAAGCACAGCAATCAGTTGCTTGCGAACAGCATCATGGTAACCACGAATGGGTGTCATGGTGGCGCACGCTTGCACAGCACCATTGACATCGAATGTGCAATCGTAGCCTTCATACAAAGCCATACGCCCCAGAAAATCGCCACCATAAGGAATATCAATTTGGCTGTAATCCACGCCCAATTTGAAAGGGCTTGTTGTTGCGGATTGGCGCAACGCATTGTGTGCGACTGAGTCAATATTGAGCTTGAATGCCACGCCCACAGGAGAGACTCGACTGCCTGCATCGGATGCATCTACGGGTTGCGTCACATCAACAAACGTAGCTTGCATGCCACCCTCGCGCGTCAGCGACTTTGATGAAGACCACTTCAAGTTTTGAGGTTTACTCAAGCGTAAGTCTGGTGATGCTCCAACAACCAACACAGCATCAGCCTCTGGCATTGGCGGCAATTCAACATGTGGCTCATCAGCTTGCTGGGTTAAATTTTGCTCCGCAGATAAACCTTGTGCTTGGGGAAGATTAGTTGTCAGTTGTGGTTGAGAATTAATCTGTTTACTTGATACCTCAACAGCTTGCGCGCGCTGATCTGGGCCCAATACTTCCAAAACGCTCTGCTTAGATGTTTCAGATGATGATGCGATAGTTGCTTTGGCCGGTGCATTCGTAATGATTGCTTCTACCAAAATAGTTGTAGCGAGCAACAGGCGTGCGACAAGAGCGTACGAAGTTCTATTCGACATGAGTTTCTTCCCCTTTGGCGAGATGTGGTTAGCCGCGAAGACATAGACCAGACATGCAAAAGCCCGGTGCTATGCAATCTCGCATTGCGTATGAAGCGACGAGTGCAGCAACCTATTCGGTTTTACTGGTGAAAAGTTTGAGTGCCGTGCGCCTTCACTGACCCCAGTGTGCCGCCCCTGATCCGGCGCACTGATGTGGAGACTGACAAGACTTAATGCCAATGATGCGTTGAAAAAATGTTTTGTTTACGACTCAAGGTATCCACTCTGGTAGCCCAGAAGTTTTTCCTGAGTGAGCGATTAGGGAGGATAAAGACTCAAGCAAGAATGTCAACCACTTCGTCTGCATTGTTACTGTATTGTCAGGTTACAGGCAATAGTTGCAAAATTCAGCTTGCAAATATCATCAAATGTCGCTGGTTTTGATGAGCTGCAATTTATTGAACTGTAACAACGCAACTAAAACTGCCGAGTAATCTCCGCCGCCACATCCATCACGGCTTTACCAAACTCCTTCTCGCGCTTGGCGTTCATCCGGCTGACCGGTGCGGAGATGCTGATGCCAGCCTCGACCTTGCCCAACGAACTAAAGATGGGCGCGCCCACGCAATAAGCGCCATCGGTGGTTTCCTGGTTGTCTATGGCGTAACCTCGGCTGCGGGTTTTGCGCAGCTCGGTCTTAATTTGATTGGGCTGGGTGACGGTTCGGCTGGTGTGCGTTTTGAGCGGGCCGCGCAGGTGTCTGTCCCACGCTGCCTCATCCAAAAAGGCCAGCATGGCTTTGCCCAGCGAGGTGGCATGCACGCCTTCGCGTGTGCCGGGCGGGGTTTGCATGCGCAACGCCTGCGTGCTGTTTACGCTTTCGATGCACAACACCTCGCTGCCATCCAACACGGCCAGGTTCACCGATTCGTCGAACTTATCGCGTAGCGCAATCATCAGCGGCAAAGCCACGCGTTGCACTTTCACCTGTTGGTTGGCTAGGCGGCCCAGCTCGAACAAGCGCATGCCCAGGCGGTAGGTTTCAGAGTCCAGATCGTAAGCCACATAGCCGCAGGCCAGAAAGGTTTGCAAATATTTGTAGGCAGTGGTTTTGGGGAGTTGGGTGCGCTTGCAAATGCTGGCCAACGTCAGGTCGGCCTGCGCCTCGGCCAGCGTTTGCAGCAGTTGAATGGCTTTGTAGACAGGTTTAACGATGTAAAGGTTTTGTGGGCTCATGGTGATGAACCCCCGACCCCTAAAGGGGAGTCCCTGAGCTTCGCTATAGCTTCCTCATCCGATTTTGATCGAGGAACTTGTAGAAAAGATCAACGACCCCCCTTTAGGGGTCGGGGGTTATTTTGAAAACTGCCTCAAGACTTCCACCAGTCTTTTCAACACAATCGTCTCTTCCCCTGGCTCCAGCGTCATCGGGTTTAGCAGCACATCGTTCTCGTGGCCCGCTGCAAGGGTCACCGGCGGGTCGCCCGCCAGCATGGCCTTCACTACCGCGTCGCGGTGGTAGCGGGCTGGGTCGAGGTGAACATGGCTGCGCGGCAGGGGTTGCCCGGCCTCGTTGGGCCAGCCGCGCGTGGCTTGTACGCCGGGTAATGTATTCAACATACCGTTCCAATCGGCCACAGTCTCCTCGCAATTTGCCAGCCGCATCTCGTGATCGAGTTTGAGATAGCGCTCAACCGCCGCCAACGCACCTGCCATCTCTTCCTTGCCTACCTTCATGGGGCGGCCCATGTGCGGGTTGGGTGGGGCGTGCATGGGAATTAAATCGAGAAAAGCCTTCTGGCCCAGCATCAACCCGGTGCTTTGCGGGCCACGCAAATCTTTGCCGCCGCTGAAAATGGCGACTGTTGCGCCCATTTCGGTGAACTTCCACAAATTCTCGACCGGCGGCAGTTGCGCCGCTGCATCCACAATCACTGGCACACCGTGCTGCTTCGCCACTTCAATCACATGCGCCAACGGCAAATCGCCGGGGCGCACCATCCATCCTTGGAACCAAATAATGGCCGCCGTCTTCTCGTTGATGGCTCGCTCCAACTCCCACGGATGCGTCGCTGTGGCATTGCCAATTTCGATGAGCTTGATGCCGACCTGACGCACTGCATAGTCGTAGCCGATGCGCTGGTTGCGATGCACGATGACTTCGTTCTTCATGCCCGGCACGTCTGTGTTGGGCAGTTGTTGGATGAGATATGGATCGTTGCCGGTAACGCACACGGCCGTGGCGAGGGTGAGGCCCGCCGCTGCGCCACTGGAGATAAAACAGGCTTCGTTGCGCGTCAGTTGCGCGATCCGCTCGGAGATGCGGCGTTGAAAATCGGGTAAGTCCACCCAGCTTTGGGCCGCGTCTAGCATGGCATCCAACACCTCTTTGGGCATCAGGCTGCCGCCTAAGCGCGTCAGCGTGGCTTCGGCGTTAATAATCTTGCGCGCGCCCAGTTGTTCATGTATTCCCATAATTTGCATTTAAGCATGGCTTCTCTACGGCGCAACTCGTGTTTCGCTAAACGAAACTTGTATTTCTTGACAAAGGGCGAGGCGAAACCTATAACCCAGCGCGTGAAATCTTACGCACGGTCTGCGGCATTGTATGAGCGCGCCAAAAATTCATTGGCGGGTGGTGTCTCCAGCGAGTTCCGCAAGTTCAACTACCCGCACCCACTGTTTTATACGCACGGTCAGGGCAGCCGCATTTACGATGTGGATGAGAACGAATATCTGGATTTCACGCTGAGCCAGGGGCCGTTGATTCTGGGCCATAGCCACCCCGAAGTGCTAGACCGGGTGGAACGCGCCTCACGCGAAGGCCAGTTGTTTGCAGGCCAACATCTCATGGAGATTGAGTTGGCTGAGAAGATTCAAGCCTGGGTGCCGTGCGCAGAGTTAGTTCGCTTTAGTTTGTCTGGATCAGAGGCCGACCACGCGGCGCTGCGTGTGGCCCGCGCTGTAACCGGCAAGCCGAAGTTCATTCGCTTCGAGGGCCACTATCACGGCTGGTTCGACAATGTGGCGTATGGTGTGGGTGGTTCGTTGGAGGCAATGGGTGAGCGCGAACACCCCACTGCCGTGCCGTGGACGCAAGGCCTGCCGCCGAATGCGCGCGATGAATTCATTGTGCTGCCGTGGAACGATCTCGACCTCCTCAAAAAAAACGTTGCCCAACACCACGCCGAATTAGCCGCAATTATTACCGAGGGCGTGATGTGCAACAACGGTTGCGTTGAACCAGAGCCAGGCTTTCTGCAAGGCATTCGGGAGTTGTGCGACGAATACAACATCGCCTTTATTTTGGACGAGGTGATAACGGGTTTTCGGCTGAGCATGGGCGGGGCGCAGGCGTATTACGGCGCTACGCCCGATCTGGCGATCTTCGCCAAAGCCATTGCCAACGGCTATCCCCTCAGCGTGCTGGCGGGCACGCGCAAGTGGATGCAACCCATTGCCGACGGCAAAGTGATTCACGCTGGGACGATGAACAGCGGCAACCCGACGATTGCTGCGGCGCTGGCGACGCTGGAGGTATTGGAACGCGAGGATGTGCCTGCGCGCCTATTTCGATTGGGCAACCGATTGCGAAAGGGCTTGTGCGAGGCCGCGCACGTAGCGAAACAAAATTTGCAGGTGCAAGGCCCCGGCCCTATGTTGCAAGTGGGCTTCACAAATGTGGGCAAGGTGCGCGATTACCGCGATACGCTGAGTTACGACCGCCCGAAGTATGCGATGTTTGCCAAAGAGATGCAGGAGCGCGGCATTCGGTTGATTGGGCGTGGCTTGTGGTATCTCTCGGCGGCGCACACCGAGGCGGATGTGGATGAGGCGGTTGCGGCGGCGCGGGAAGTGTTAAAGGCGATGAATTAGATCAACAGCGAAGGAGTGGAGGCTTTAGCCGGTTAGTTGCTCGTGCTCAAGACTAGGTGGGTGCATTTTGTAAAAGGGGCAAACTTAGTCTCGCAGTCGATTTTCGTAGGGGCGCAGCACTGCTGCGCCCCTACCATGGCCTTTCGCAAGGCGTATGCCCCTAAATCAGAATGCACCCCAGCAGGGGCGAACCCG
>JAYTNY010000134.1:0-2270 GCA_043748055.1 Roseobacter sp. | reverse complement strand
GTGGTGCTGAGGTCGGCCCCCAAACGCTCCATCAACAAGGCCAGCAACACGAGGGTGATGACGACGAGGTAGCCCAGCAGCACCAGGCCGCGCATGGATGGGCTTAGCCCGGTGGGGTCAATCTTTGCGCCGCGAAATTGATCGAGGGCGTAGCGATCCAGCAAACGAATAGCCGTGTTGCGCTCGGTAAGCGTCGGCGGCTCGGGGGATGGAGAACTCATGGTGGGCATTGTGCATGGCCGGATGAAATGTGCAATGGCGTTATTGCGCGGCATTGCGCAGCTAGGCATCTGCGGCTAAAACTGGGCTGCTATGAAAATCACATCAATAAAGACCGCCGCAACGGTGGGACACGGCATGCATTTGTGGGTGAAGGTTGAGACGGACGCGGGCATTACTGGCCTGGGCGAGTGCGTGCATGGCGGCACGCAAGCCATTGCCATTATTAAATACCTCGAACCCAAGTTGGTTGGGCGCGACCCGTTTGCCATAGACGCGATCTTTGAGGAGATGCGGCGCGGGCATGTGTTTGATGGCGGCACGGGCGGCGCTTTAATCACGGCGCTGACAGGCATCGAGTTGGCGTTGTGGGACTTGAAGGGCAAAGCCTTGAACGCGCCGATCTACGAATTGATGGGTGGCAAGTTCCGCGACAAAATGTGGGTGTATGCCGATTGCGAGATTGATCCCGGCATGGACTTTGATGCGATTCGGGTTGTGGTGGATGACGTGTTGGCGCGCGGATTTACAGCGCTGAAAGTAGATATTGATATTGGGGCTTACAGCGTGACGCGTGGCACGCAAACGTTTCGTGTCACCAAAGACCCGTTTAACTACACGGCGCAACAAATTGAGCATGAGCGCATGATTGAATTGGTGGATATGGTGACGCGTGCGGCGGGCAAGGGCGTCTCGGTGGCGGTGGATATTCACACCCGGCTGGATGTGCCTGCGGCGCGGCGGGTGGTGCAGGATTTGTCGGCGTATCAGTTGTTGTGGATCGAAGAGCCGGTGCCGCCGGAGAACGTTGAGGCCATGCGCGAGGTGAAGCAACACAGCAAGAACCCGATTTGCGCGGGCGAGAACTTGTATCTGCGGCATGGGCTGCGTGAGCTGATTGAGAAGCAAGCCGTAGACATCATCATGCCCGATTTGCCGAAGTGCGGTGGGCTGAGCGAGGGCCGCAAGAGCGCCAACCTGGCCGAGTTGTACTACATGGCTTTTGCGCCGCACAACGTCTCATCGCCCATTGGCACGATGGCAAGTGCGCATGTGTGTGCCAGCGTGCCCAACTTCTTGGTGCTGGAATATCACTGGCTGCACCGCGATTACTGGACGACGATCATCAAAGAGAAGACCGATATTATTAAAAATGGCTATATCCAGATGAGCGACCGGCCCGGCATTGGCGTGGAGTTGGACGAGGACGTGGCGCGACAGTACCAGTGGCCGGGGACGAGTTGGTTTGACGACGCGCCGACAGCGAGTGAGAGTTTGATGGACCCGACTCCGCATCCGGCGGTGAGGTGAGGGAAGTGAATGGTGATTAGGGATTGGTGATTTGACCTAATCACCAATCCCTAATCACCATTCACCGATTTAACCAACGCCAACGTCGCTACCAACGGCTGATGATCAGACTGCTCATCGAATGGCCCCGTCGCAACGTCCATCGCCACGAAGTGATGTGAGTGCCAGACGTAATCAATCCGCACCAGCCACATGGGCACGATGGGTCTGCCGCGCCGCGTGGGGCGAGAACCCCCGGGTGTGGCTGCGCCGGGGAAGGTGTGGCCTAGTCCCCAGCCAGCCTCGCTCCAAGAATCTACCAACACCGACGACAGGATGCGATACGGGTCATTCTGCGGCGTGGCGTTCAAGTCTATGGGGATGATGACTGGCTCGATGCGCGTCTTGGCATACTCGGCCAACGAGGTTACTTGCGCGTTGCGCGACCGAATAGACACCTCAATCCACTGTGTGTCGCCCAGCGATGTGGCGGCGGGATGAGCGTTGATGAGGGTGATGGCTTGACCGTTGAAATTTAATGAGGCGAACAGCGGCGCATCGCCCCACGCCTCAAAGTTGAAACCCTGTGGGTTGAGAACGCTGAGCGGGTAGCGGCTGATGAGGCCTAGCCCAGTCGAAGTCCATGCTGGGCGCAACAGTTGATGGGGATAAAGCTGTATCAGCTCGTCTTGCAACGCGTTGGCAATAATTGGGTTTAGCTCTTGCAGCGACACCACATCGGCATTGGCTTCTCGAATTGC
>JAYTNY010000133.1:0-5051 GCA_043748055.1 Roseobacter sp. | reverse complement strand
CAAAGCCAGCCTGCTCCAAATAAGACTTCACCAGCCGCGCAATGTGCGGGTCGTCGTCGGCAATCAGAATGCGATGTTGTGACATGCAAACTCAAACCTTCTAACCTTCCAACTTGCAACCTTTCACACCTTCACGCCCATATAAAACGACGATGCGTACCCACTGCCACTCGCTTTCACATCCAACACCGTCTGCCCGCCACCCTGTCCATAAATGTTGTCGCGGTTGTTCAAAATGCGTTGCCCGCTCTTGGTGTAGGGCGCCTGGGCAAACACCGTGTCACTCAACGCGTCATCAAAGAAAAGCTGCGAGGTGAATTCATAGCCCTGCCCCGCCGCCGTGTTGCCGCGCACTTTGATGTGAATATGCACCGCCCGACCGTTGTACCACCCCGGATAGATCGTAATGAATTTCACTGCGCCGGTCGCGTCGCTCACCTGGGAGCCGCGCAAAAATTTCTGGCCCACCGTCTGCATGCCCAACTCGCTTGTGTCGGAGTAGATGCCTTGCGCATCGCAATGCCAAATGTCTACGGTGGCCCCAGCCAGCGGCACGCAACCCTCGCCACTTACCTGTCCAACAATCAACGTCAAATCCAACGGCGCGCCTTCCACCACCAGGCCATTCGATGTGTCGGGCCGAATATCCGAGCGATTGAGATTCTCTTCCACAAACAACGGCCCCTCCGTCAGCTCGGGGCTGATGATGCAGGCGGGCAGTGCGGCTACGCTGACTGGTGCCGTTGTCGCTGCGGCAGCTTCGGCCAGTGTGGCCGTTGGGCTAATTGCTGCGGGGGCAGATGTGGGTGCAGGGGTCGCAGGCACTTCGGTGGGCGAAGCGGCGGGTGCCACGGTGGCTGGCATGGCTGTTGCCGCAGTTCGCGGGGCGCATGCCGCCAACAATCCAACACTCGTCATGCCCAGCAAAGCCAACATCTCGCGCCGGTTCAGAATACGTCCTTTCAGTTCATCGTCGTTGTCCATTTTTATCTCCAAACCCCCGACCCCTAAAGGGGAGTCTCTGAGCATCTCTATAACTTTATCAATCCAATTCGACTGATGAACTGAGATAGAGACTCAAGGACTCCTCTTTAGGGGTCGGGGGTCACGCTAACAAATTTTGTTTCTTCGTGTTCAACTCAACTTACGCACCGGGCAACGGGGTTGCCACTGGGCTAGTCGTCGGCTTGGTTGCGCCGGGCTTCGGGCCGCGCTTGCCAGGGCCACCCACTGGGGCCTTGCCAGTCAACATGTTGTTGATGCGCGTCGGCGCAGTCGCCAATTTCGCATCGGCCTGAGCCTGGGTCAGCCTGCCATCGGTCACGGCCTGAGCCAACTCGACTTTCTCATCGGCCAGCACGGCATCTGCTACCACGCTCAGCGCAATGTTCTTCGATGCGGCTACATCCGAGATAGTCTTGCCCGCTTGAATTTCGGTCTTCAATGCCGCCTCATCCATGCCGAGGGCCGTTGCCACAACGGCCAAGTGCGCCCCGCCGCGCAGGCCACCCTTTGCGCCCATGTCGCCAGCGGGCTTGGTGCTGTTCAGCATCTCGGTGATGCGCGTCGGCGCAGTCGCCAACTTCGCATCGGCCTCGGCTTGGGTCAACTTGCCATCGGTCACCGACTGGGCCAGCTTGGTTTTCTCATCTGCCAAGATGGCATCCGAGACCACGCTCAGCGCAATGTTCTTCGATGCAGCTACATCGGCAATCGTTTTGCCAGCTTGCAGCTCAGTCTTCAGCGCGGCCTCTTCCATGCCTAGGGCTTTGGCTACGACGGCCAAATGTGCGCCACCTTTGCCGCCGCGTGGGCCACCGCCGCGCTCCATCACGGTACTCTGTGCCGTGCCCGGCTCTGTCACCGTGCCACCTTGTGCATACACGTTGGAGCCAACGGCCAGCGTGCCGACAATTGCCAAGCTCGCCAGTGCAGCAGCCAAGCCACCCTTTTTCCACTTCGTCCAATTTACGTTTGTCATAATTTTTTTGTAACTCCTTTCTAACTGAATGTTTTTACTTCCCCTGTTGGGGCTTACTCTAGAAAGGAGCTGTGGAGAAGTGATGGAGACGCAGACACACCAACACGAAGAAGCAAAGAACCGAAGAAATTAAAACCTTCGTTCCTTCGTTTCTTCGTGTTTAAATTTCTTATTTCTTCAAAATCCACGCCATCGTCTTATCCGCCAATCGGTCCAACGCGCGCACGCTCAGCTCAATGTGTTCCTCTTTCGTGTCCTCAATCTTGTTGTGGCTGATGCCATACAGGCTTTGCACAAACAACATGATGGTGGGCACGCCTGTGCGGCACACCTCGGCTGCATCGTGCAGCGGGCCGCTGGGCAACTTGTAGCTCACGCCGCAAATCTCTTTAATGGCCTCGTCGCCCATGCGAATCAAATCCGGGTGAAACGGGAAGGGTTGGATGTTCCAAATCTTTTTCCATTCAACCGAAATCTTTTCTTCTTTGGCAAATTTCGCGCTGGCCTTCTGCGCCTCGCTAAACATCTTCGCCAACTTGCCCGCGCTCAAGTGCCGCTGATCCAGCGTCATAATGGCCTCACCCACCACCGCTGTCACAATCCCTGGCTCGGTGGTTACACGGCCCACCGTGCAAACGCCGCCGTGCTTGATGCCAATCTCTCGAATCGCCAAGTGCGTTTTGCTCACCCCGCCCAGCGCATCTTTGCGCATCAGCATGGGCGTGCTGCCGCTGTGGGCGGCCTGGCCGGTAAATTTGATTTGGTGCCGTTCGACTCCGAACGTGCCCAACACCACCCCCATCGGCAAGCCTTTGCTCTCCAGCACTGGGCCTTGCTCGATATGTAATTCCAAATACGCCGCAGCGTTTTTAATCTGCTTGCCCGCTTTCTTGGCCGTCTTCAGGCTCACGCCAAACTTGGCTAAAGCCTCTGGGTAAGTGATGCCGTTGCGATCCTTCAACAGCGCCACTTCGGCGGGGTCCATCGCCCCGCTCACGCTGCTGCTGCCCAACAGGCTGCGCCCAAAGCGTGCGCCCTCTTCGTCGGCCCAATCCACCACCCGCACGGTCACGGGCGGCGTGCCCTCGCTGGCAATCCGCCGCAGCACTTCGATGCCCGCCATCACGTTCAAGCAGCCATCCAACCAGCCGCCATTCGGCACGCTGTCCATGTGTCCACCGATCAATAGCTCTTTTTTGCTCTTGCCTTTGAGAGTGAACCAATAGTTGCCCGCCTCATCCATCTGGTGCGTCACGCCGGGGATGGCGAGGGCTTTCTCCTTGAGCCATGCGCGGCTCTTGGCCCAAGTGTCCGTCCACGCCACGCGCTGTGCGCCGTTCTCGTCGCCGGTTAACTTGCGCAATTCTTTTAGTTCTTCTACCGTTCGTTTTGGGTTGAGTGTGTTTGACATGTAGGCATTCTCAAGCGTCAGGCGTCATGCGTCAAACATGGCTGCTTAAAATGCCGACGTTGAGTTTTGATCTCCAAAAAACTACACCGTCCGAATCACACCCTGAATCGGCAGATGATCGCTATAGCCCTTCTTCGTCTCGCGGATGAACGGGCGTGGGCGGCCTTTCGGTGTCACCAACAGCTTGGGCTTAAAAATCTCAACCGCCTCCAAATCCATCTTCAGCCCGCTGGCCCCATAGAACAGCCCGCGCGAGATGATGAACTGATCGAGCATGTCCATTGTGTGCGTCGGCTTTACGCCAGTCACGCCACCCGCAAAGTAGTGCGTGCCAATGTCTGGCTCATTCATCAGCCGCCACATGCAATTGAAGAGATAAGCCTTGATGTCCAAATAGTTTCGTGCCAGCGGTTTACCCGGCTTCGCCACATCGCGCCCCAAGTAAGCCCGCATGCTGGGCTTGTTTTTGTTGGGCGCGGGTCTAATCAGCTCTTCCAGCAAGTCGGTGTCTTTGGTCGCTTGCAAATAATCCAACACGCTGCGGTCAAATGGCTCGTCGTTCAAATCGCCCATCACCAACACGTTGCGGTTCCAGCGTTGGTTGAGCAAGCTAAGCGATGCCTGCGTATCCGGCAGGGCCATGAACTCCTCGCGGGGCATGCGCACATACTCATCCACAATCCGGCCCGCGCGCTCGGCCAACGTCATACGAAAAGGCTCGCTCTCGTAGCGGCCTTGCCGCCGCGAGGGCCAGTGATTGACCAACACCTTCAACTCGGCATTGTTGGCCTTCACCTTCAGCGTCACCTCAAAAATATCGCGGGTGGGGTAACGCAAGTATGCGGCGTGGTTCACAATCGCTTTGCTGGGCGGGCCAGCCAATGCAAACGTTTTGGTGGAGTAGATCAGCGAGGTGTCAATGCCGCGCAAGTCCGGGCTGTCAATATGCGTCAGTTTCAAATCGCTGCGGCCAATGCGCTCAATTAACTTCTCCGCAACGGCGCGGTTCTCGATCTCGCAAATACCCAGCAAATCTGGCCCGGCCCCGTTGTGCATCAACTTAATGATCTCGGCCAGATTATTGAGCTTGGCATCCAGCACTTCGTCTGTCCAACCCTCAGCAGGCGTAAAGCCAAAGTCGGTGGCGATGTCGTTGGCGGCGGTGTCGAACAAGTTCTCCAAGTTCCAGAACGCTATGCGAATGTCGGGCATGATTTAGATCTCCTTTTGTTTATGTATAACCCTTGATTGCCTTAGGTTTTCACCACAAAGACGCAAAGAACACAAAGAAGCCCTTCGTGATCTTTGTGTCTTTGTGGTTCAAATCAGAAAACCTAAGGCAATCAGGGACGCAGTCTAAAGCCTGCGGCTACCGACGATCAACCCTTCTGCGCACCCAGCCATCCAGCACAATTGCATTTTTCAACCCGCTTCACTCAACAACGATGTTAAAGTTGCTTTCGCAGTTTAGCCCACGCTCACTCCCAACATCTATTTCGCCGACTTCAGCAACGTCTTAGCAACGCGCACGCCAAGCACTCGCTTTGCGCAACGCGTTCATATCGCGTCTTCATTACATCATTCATCTACACACATCCGCAAGGGCTGTACTTTTACTAGCGGCACGTTGCGCTTTGCACGTGTCAGGAGGATTTGACT
>JAYTNY010000132.1:0-8960 GCA_043748055.1 Roseobacter sp. | reverse complement strand
GGCGCAATGCCCACGCCGTCGTTGGTCATGTCATAGAAGCTCATCCCGCCCTTGAACTTGGCGTCCACCACGCTCTTCACGGCGGTGTAGGTGCTCACGTCCACGCGCTTCATCGCGCTGGTCAGCAGGATGGGTTTTGCGCCCTCCAGCGTGTTGTATTGGTCTTGGTCTACGCCGATACCCAACACATCCTTGCCTGCTTTGGCCTGCTCGGCGATGCCCAACAAACCACCGTTGCCGGTCTGGCCGCCCGCAGAGAAGATCACATCTGCGCCTTCTTTGATCTGCGAGAGCGCGGCTTCCTTACCCCACTCTGGGTCGTTAAACGCCTTGGGGCCGGGCTGTTGATACACGCCAAAGGTCTTGATGTCGGGCCGCGCATATTTCGCACCCTTCTCAAAGCCCACCTTGAACTTGCACACCGGTGGGATGTTGATGCCGACGACCGAGCCAACGGTGCCGGTCTTGCTCATCAACGCTGCCGCCGCGCCCGCCAAAAAGCCCGACTGGTCTTCGGCAAAGAGCAAGCTGTTGATGTTGCTGAGCACGCCCTCGGCATAGCAATCGGTCTTGGTGTCGTCGCAAATCTTGCTGCCTTTGCTGGGGAAGTAGCCCACATCCACAATAGCGAATTTCTGCTTGGGGTATTTTTTTGCCATCGCGGCGGTGTCGTCGCCCATCAAAAAGCCGACGGTAATAATCAGGTCGTAGCCTTCGTTGGCGAACTGCTCAATGTTCTTCTGGTAGTCGGTTGGTTGCTTGCTTTCGATGGCTTTCGCCTCGACGCCAAACTCTTTGACTGCTTGTTGTACGCCGGCCCAGGCGCTGGCGTTAAAGCTCTTGTCGCTCAGCGAACCAACGTCTGTCACGAGGCCGACTTTGATTTTTGCCGTGGCGGGGGCGGCAGCCGGGGCAGCAGTGGCCGCCCGCGGTGCGGCGGCGGGGGCGGCGGTAGGCACCGCGCATGCCGAGAGGATGAGGCTGCTGGCGAGGGCCAGTCCAGCAAATCGCAGGGTGTTTTTCATTTTGGGTTTTTCTCTCCTTGGGTTCTTGTTGGTATTTGAAATTATTCCAACGCGACGAAGATTATAGACAACTCAACGGATTTTGAACGGATAAACGGATGGTTGATGTGCGCTCATCCGTTTATCCGTTAAATATCCGTTGATACCGCACCCTACAAATTTCCTTAAAACTTAAATCCTCTGATTGACAAATGTCACTGCCTTTATAGAATGTTAATCACTCGATTCATTCTATGATTCCGATCAATGTGATGATCCGAATGAATGGGGATTTGAGGATAAAAGATCGCATCGTGTTAGAAAAATTAGAGTCCGACCTGTTGCAATACATTGTGGAAAGCAAGAAGCAGCCAGGTGAACGCTTGTCCTCGTTAGATGAGTTGAGCGCCGAGCTAAAAATTAGCACCGGCAAACTGCGCGAGCAGCTTGAGGTTGCGCGCAGCCTCGGCTTGGTCGAGGTGAAGCCGCGCACCGGCATCAAGCTCAGCCCCTATGACTTTTTCCCCGCCGTCCGCCTCAGTTTGTTGTATGCCCTCGCCACAGATTCCTCGCACTTCGAGGAGTTCAGCAGCCTGCGCGACCACCTGGAGTTTGGTTATTTTGAGGAGGCTGTGAGCAAACTGACTGCCGATGACCACCAGCACCTGCGTGATTTGGTGCAAGCCGCGTGGAGCAAACTCGACGGCAGCCCGATTCACATCCCCCACAAAGAACACCGCGAATTGCACATGACCATTTACCGCCGCCTGGAAAACCCATTTGTGCAAGGCGTGTTAGAGGCGTATTGGGAAGCCTACGAAGCCGTCGGCTTTAGCGTGCTGTCTGAATACAACTATTTGCGTAAGGTGTGGACGTATCACGAGGGCATTGTTGACGCGATTATTGAAGGCAATGTGGTTGAGGCGAAGAAGATGCTGATTGAACACACGGCCCTACGCCCACACACCGAGAAGAAACACGTCCATGCAAACCACACCAATGGCAATGGCGTGAGGAGAAAGTAATTTCTAACGACTAAGAACCCATGAAGGTTGTTGTTGGTGAATAGGGGTTAGTGAATGGTGATTACACACGGCCAATCACAAATCACCATTCCTCAACCACTATCCTCCAGCAGCAGGAGCATAAATGAACGAACTATTAACCGTAACCCAAGACGCAAGCATCAAACCCATCCCGCCTGTAGACCCCACCCTGGGCTTGCCCGAAGGCGTGAGCGTGGACGGGCACAACATCAACCACTTTTCCATCATGGCGGCCACCAAGAACGGCAGCGGCAGCCAGACGGCCAACGCGGCATTGCTGCGCTCGTTCTTCAAGATGGGCATTCCGGTGAGTGGCAAGAACCTGTTCCCCTCGAACATTCAAGGCCGCCCCACTTGGTACACCATCCGTGTGAATGCCGAGGGCTGGACGGCGCGGCGCGACCACGCCGATATCGTCATCGCCATGAACCCAGAGACCGCGTTTGATGACCATCTCAAGACCGCGCCCAACGGTGTGTTTGTTTATGCCGAGGAAATCAAGATCGCTTTAGACCGCACGGATGTGAGCTATTACCCCATCCCTGCCAAAAAGATTGCGGGCGAGATTGAGAAGGATGCGCGCCTGAAGAACTACGCCGCCAACATGGTGTATGTGGGCGTGCTGGCTTGGCTGCTGGGCATTGAGGTGAAAGAGATTGAGTCGGCCCTGATGTTCCACTTTAAGAACAAAGAGAAGCCAGTGAAGCTGAACATGGCGGTGATTAACGCCTCGATTCAGTATGCCCAAGAGAAGTTGACCAAGACCGACCGCTTTATTGTGCAGCGCATGGACAAGACGCACGACCTCATCATGATTGATGGCAACACCGCAGGCGCACTGGGTGCCATTTATGGCGGTGTGAGTTTTGTGGGTTGGTATCCCATCACCCCAGCCACCAGTTTGGCCGACGCACTAGACCACTATTTGCCCATTTTGCGCACCGATGCCGATGGCAAACCCACGTACAGCACGGTGCAGGCCGAGGACGAGCTGGCCGCGTTGGGCATGGTGGTGGGCGCAGGTTGGGCGGGTGCGCGCAGTATGACCAGCACCAGCGGCCCCGGCATCTCGCTGATGGGTGAGTTCAGCGGCTACGCCTATTTTGCCGAGATTCCTGCCGTAATTTGGGATGTGCAGCGTATGGGCCCAGCCACCGGCTTGCCCACGCGGGTGAGCCAGGGCGATGTGTTGAAGACCTACTTTTTGGGTCATGGCGACAGCAAGCACGTGGTGCTGCTGCCTGGCAACGTCTACGAATGCTTCGAGTTTGGCTGGCGCTCATTCGACATCGCCGAGACCTTGCAGACGCCGGTGTTTGTGTTGAGCGATTTGGACATTGGCATGAACCAGTGGATGAGCAAGCCGTTTGATTACCCGACCGAGCCGATGAAGCGCGGCAAAGTTCTCAACGCCGAAGACATTGCGAAGATGGGCGGCTTTGCGCGCTACAAAGATGAGAACGGCGACGGCGTTGGCCCGCGCACGCTGCCGGGCACGGATCATCCGTTGGCGGCCTACTTTACGCGTGGCAGCGGCCACAATGAGAAGGCCCAACTGACCGAGAAGAGCGAGGAGTGGGTGGCGAACATGGATCGCCTGACGCGCAAGTTTGAGAATGCACGCAAGATTGTGCCGCAACCTGTGCTGGAGCTTTACAAAGAGGGCGAGACGCAGGACATTGGCATTGTCTACTTTGGCAGCACGCTGCCTGCCGTAGATGAAGGCCGACACCGCCTGGACGAAGCGGGCACGAAGACCGACGCGCTGCGCCTGCGCGCGTTGCCGCTGGGCAGCGCCGTTACGGACTTTGTCAAATCTCACAAAAAAGTTTATGTGATCGAACTCAACACCGACGCGCAAGTGTGCCAACTGATGCGCCTGCACGTGCCCGAAGACGCGATGAAGATTCTGCCCCTCAACGACAACGACGGCTTGCCGCTGACGGCGAAGTGGATTGTGGACAATCTCAAATAAACATTTGTTTGTAAGGCTGTTAAGGTTTGTAAGGTTGTTAAAGTTTTGCAAGTTGTTAAAGTCAACTTGACTTCACTCGATAAACCTTAACAACCTGACAAACCTTAGCAACCTGACAAACCTTAACAACAGATTCAAAATGACAACAGTTCCCATGACCCCCAAGCCCCCCCCCATTGCGGCCACTGTGCCTATGGGCGGTGTGAAAGCGATTCAGGCCAACATTATTGGGTTGGCCAAGAACGATTACAAAGGCGGCGAGAGCACGCTGTGCAATGGCTGCGGACACGATGCCATCTCGGCCCAAATTATTCAGGCCTGCTACGACCTGGGCATTAAGCCGGAGGGCATGATTAAGTTGAGCGGCATCGGCTGCTCGTCCAAATCGCCCGCGTATTTTATGAACCGGTCGCACGGCATTAACACGCTGCACGGGCGCATGCCCAGCGTGGCTACCGGCGCGCTCATGGCTAACCACAAGCTGAATGCCATTGGCGTGAGTGGCGATGGCGACACCGGCAGCATCGGCATGGGCCAGTTCAAGCATTTGGTTCGCCGCAATATACGAATGGTGTATGTGATCGAGAACAACGGCGTGTATGGCTTGACCAAAGGCCAGTTCAGCGCCACCAGCGATTTTGGCGCGGAGCTGAAGCACGCAGGCAAGAACGAACTGCCGCCGATTGACTTGTGCCTGGAGGCCGTGGTGGCGGGCTGCGGCTTTGTGGCGCGCAGCTTCAGCGGCGACCCCAAGCAACTGAGTGCTTTGCTGAAGGCAGCGTTTTGCCACAACGGCACGGCGGTGTTGGATGTCATCAGCCCTTGCGTGACCTTTAACAACCGCGATGACAGTACCAAGGGCTATGCCTGGGGCCGCGAACACGACATCCGTGTAAACGACGTGGGCTTTGTGCAACAAGCCGAGAACATTGAGATTGGCGAGTATGACGGCTTGAAAGATGTGACCCTGCACGACGGCAGCGTCATCACCTTGAAGAAGGCCGACCAGAGCCACGACCCCACCAACAAGCTGGCCGCGCTGCAAATTCTGAGCGATGCGCAGGAGAAGGCCTTGTTCATCACCGGCCTGTTGTATGTGGACACCAAGCGCCAGAACCTGGCCGAGGTGCAGCGCCTGGATACGCCGTTGGCGCACTTCCAGCAAGACAAGCTGCGGCCCAGCGAGGCCAGCTTGCAGAAGATTATGAAGGGGATGTTTTAAGCAGAAGAGATTAGGGATTGGAGATTTGAGATTGGGTAAAGCCCTGGTGATGGTTCACTGGGGCTTTTTTGTTTGAGCATGAACACGAACGATGAACTGCTGAGTGAACTTGCGCGTCGTTTTGAGTGGCATGGCAACAACGCTTATCGTGGAAAGACACCACAAAATGCATCTCCACTGTATTCGCATTTGTCGCTTGAGGTGGCGAAGGATCGCGACATTTTGGCGATTGTTGCTGGAGCTGATTTAGCGCAGCAGGTTTCCAATCTGCTGTTTGGGGCCGTGCATTTTTTGCTGCTGGGCAGTCGCCAGCATCCATTGCGCGAGTTCTTTCCTGACTTGGTTTCAAGCGCACGACCGTTGCAAGGTGCGTATCCGTTCTTTCGAGACTTTTGCTTGAAGAACAGTGAGGAGATTCATCAGCTGATCACGAGTCAACGCGTTCAAACAAATGAAGTTGGGAGAGCAGCTTGTCTGCTGCCTGCGTTTGAGCTTATATCTCGTCGGGTAGAACGCAAGCCGCTGGCATTGATTGAGATTGGTGCCAGTGCTGGTCTTCATTTGCGATGGGACAAGTATGATTATGACTATGGAAAGGCTGGGCAAATCAACATTAACAATGCTCGTGTCAAACTTTCGTGCGCACCTGTAGGGCAGCAGATGCCACCCATACCAAACGACTTTCCTGAAGCGTCTTCTCGGATTGGCATTGATTTGAACCCAATGGATGCGTACGATGAAACGGCAATGCGTTGGTTGCGCGCCCTCATTTGGCCGGAGCACACAGACCGTACGCAAGCACTGCAACAAGCGATTGATATTGCGCAAGAAAACCCAGTCACCCTGCTCAAAGGGGATGCGGGAGAGTTGATTACGGACGTGCTGAATCAAGCCTCGCCAGAGGCCACGATATGTGTATTTCACAGCTATACCTTGAATCAGTGTTCTACTGAGGTTCGCATGCATATTCTTGCTTTAATTGAAACCTTTGCTCAGCAGCGAGATTTATTTCGAGTTTCTCAAGGATGGTTTTCGGGGCAAGAGCAACCGCAGCTTGAGTTGTTTTCGTATAAAGGCGGCGAAGTTCGACGCGAGTTGCTGGCTTATTGCGAAAGTCATGGTCGGCAGATTGAGTGGCTGTCCGTATAATCCTCGCAAGGCACACCCACCCATGAACCCAAATCTTGAAAATCGAATCACCATTGAGCCAGGTAAGCGGGGCGGCAAGCCGTGTATTCGCGGAATGCGAATTGAGAAAAATTAGAACCATGACAACTGTCTCCATCGCCATGAACGGCGGGCAAATGCCTATCGAACTACAACTCCACGTCGTGGCAATGCTCAGCACTGCCCCGTCGGAAGCACGCAGGCTGGTGAACCGTCAGGTCATAGCTGAACTCGGCACGGGCCTCATCGCCCGCGACCCAGAGTTGGCGATTCATGGCGACCAAGTGGCATGGCGTGTGCCCATTTGGATGTCGCTACCAACACTTGGCGACATCGGGCAAGTTGGTGCGGTAGATGTAGATGCCCGCACTGGCGCGATTCTCATCAGCGACGCAGGCAAAGACAAAATCATTCAACACGCACAGAAACTGTATGCCGGTGCCACACTTTCCGCAAAGTAGCCCAGGCGCATGTTTGCCTGCCTGCGCGCGCATGGCTCTGGCTGCATTTGGTGATGAACGCACTGAGGCCGATCTGGCTATCGTCCTGGGTAGTCTTGGCTTTGGCACACCAGCCAAACAAATAATTCGTCTGAGTCGTCTTGGTTACATAATTCAATACGATTCTTTCGACCTTGTCCAGCTAAAAATTGCTTTAGATAAGGGTTATCAAATCATCGCCTTTGTTAGCGCAGACTTTTTGCCTTGGGCTGATTTTGCGGGCTTTCATGCGGTCGCAATAGTTAGCGTGACCAATGCCGATGTCTTCATAAACGATCCGGCTTTGTCCGATGGCCCAACACAGATAACGCATAACGGTTTTTTGTTGGCGTGGGAAGAGTTTGACAACAAGGCCGCGCTCATTTCTCGTTAGCGATTACTACCCATGAACCTAAACCCCCTGCCCCGCAGCACCCCCGAATCTCAAGGCGTCCTCTCGTCCGCCATCCAGAATTTCCTCGCCGCCGCCAACGCCCAAATCCGAGACTTGCACAGCTTCATGTTTATGAAGCACGGCCACGTTATTGCCGAGGGCTGGTGGGCACCCTACGAAGCACACCGCCCGCACATTTTGTTTTCGCTCAGCAAGAGCTTTACCGCCACGGCGATTGGCCTGCTGGTGGCCGAGGGCCGCTTAACCGTAGACGATCCAGTGCTGTCGTTCTTTCCAGATGACGCAGCCGCTGAGGTGAACGAACACCTGGCCGCCATGCGCGTGCGCCATCTGCTCAGCATGTCCACCGGCCACACCGAGGACACCACCGGCGCAGTCGTAACCAGCCCAGACGGCAACTGGGTTAAGGCGTTTCTGGCCCAACCCGTGTTGCGCGAACCCGGCACGCACTTTTTGTATAACACCGGCGCAACCTACATGCTATCCGCCATCGCCCAGCGCCTCAGCGGCCAGCGTTTGTTGCACTACCTCACGCCGCGCCTGTTTGAGCCGTTGGGCATCCGCGTCGGTCCGGATGGCGCGACCTGGCAGCAATGCCCGCGCGGCATCGATGTTGGCGGCTTTGGCCTCAAGCTGACGACGGAGGACATCGCCAAATTTGGGCAACTGTATTTGCAGAAGGGCATGTGGCAGGGGCAGCGCCTCATTACCGAAGCCTGGGTGGATGAAGCCAGCGCCAAACATATTGACAACAGCCCTGCCCCCAACCCGGACTGGGCGCAGGGCTACGGCTATCAGTTCTGGCGCTGCCAACACAATGCTTACCGGGGCGATGGCGCGTTCGGCCAATATTGCATCGTCATGCCGCAGCACGATGCGGTGATTGCGATTACCTCTGGCGTGCCGGACATGCAGGCGGTGTTGAACCTGGTCTGGCAACATCTGCTGCCGCCGTCTGGCAAACCTGAGCGGGCCGAGCCAGATGCCACGTTGCAACAGACGCTCAACAATCTGACCATCCCGCACGTATCCGGTGCGCCCACATCGGCCACAGCCCAGCGCGTCAACGGGCAGACCTATCGGTTCGATGACAACGCCGCTCACATTCGTTCGCTGGCGGTGTTGTGCGTCTCCGGTTCGGTCACGCTCACCTTTCAGAGTGAGCAAGGCGAGTACACCATCGCCGCAGGCCACAGCCAATGGCAACCGGGCACGATGCTGGGAGATCGCTATAGCCCACATCCTGTTGCGGCTAGCGGCGCATGGGCCAACGAAGACACCTTTGTGGCAAAGGTGGCGTTTGTTGAAACGCCCTTCATCGCCACCTGCACTTGCACATTTGGCGCAGAGACGGTTCGAATTGAGCATGCGATAAACATGGATGGCCCCATCGCTCCTCAACCATTGCCTGATTTGGTGGGTAGAGCTATGTAGCTGCCGGAACCCCCGACCCCTAAAGGGGAGTCGTAGATTTTCTCTATATGCTTTTCAATTCGTAATAGACGTTATCGGGGTTAAGCATTTGTCGGCCAAAACACGCTGTTCTCGGCATTGAAATCGCGGTGTTTTCCTTAACCCCGATAACGTCTAATAAATGAGGAACGATGAGCATTACTCTAGGACTCCCCTTTAGGGGTCGAGGGTTCTTGAAC
>JAYTNY010000131.1:0-9602 GCA_043748055.1 Roseobacter sp. | reverse complement strand
GCACCTTAAGACTAAATACCGAGATAAACACCTGACAGGTCTCTACAAATGCTTAGAAACCCGTCAGGTGTCTTTTTTTGCTGCGGCAAACCCCGCTCGCTCAAGTACAATTCGCTTACCGATGAGCTTTGGCCCTTTCAACGCAGTTCAACAACCAACGCACCTGATCTTGCCCAGCCACAAGTTGCGGCAGATGGGGTTGTTTTGGCTTAGCTTTTGCGGCGGGTTGGTGTTGCTGGCGTTTTTGTTGATGAGGCCACAAGCTGATACGACTTCAGGGTCTTCGCCTCAGCGCCCGCCGGGCAATGGCAATCGCGGCGTCCTGTTCGATGTCAACCTGGGCGAAACAGCAACCCCACCGCCTTTGCCAACTGTTGAGCCATCAGCGACATCGGGTGCAGGGACTATCGTTCCAACAGAGCCGCCTACAAATACGCCAGAGCCAACAAAGCTACCGCCAACATCAACCGATCTGCCACCTACGCTGATTCCCCCTAACACGGATGTACCGACACCAACCGATGTCCCTGTAACACCGCCCACCATCATCCCAACTTCTTCGCCATTACCCACAGCAACAACCCCACCGTCGTCTACCCCAATCACTCCGATACCCCCAACGGTCACTACCCCAGCAACAGCACTTCCTACAAGTACGCATACACCTGTGCCCATAGCGACGAAGCCATCGGCCACGCCGGTCACAGTGGCACCAACGGTAACCAAACCGCCAGCACCTACCGTCACGTCTGTGCCACCTTCTGCCACAACTAAGCCCAAGCCCGAACCAACAAAGCTCCCTAAGCCAGATCCGACACAGGTGCCGCCCACCGAGCAACCGACAGCGACCAGCACACCTGTGCCCACGCCGATTATTCCCACTGTCACAGCTACGCGCCGCCGCCCAACCAACACCCCCACCGTTACGGTGCTACCCAGCCCCACGGTGAACGCAACAGCAACACGGCAAGGCGAGATTGATGCGACCGCGACATCGGTTGCTGAGCAAGTGGTGGTGCCGCCTGTGATCGAAGCAACTGCCACCCCACAACCAACGCCCACATCGGCACTGACAGAATTTATTGCCGAGAATCCCACCGGCCCAATCTTGATCTACACCTACACGCAGCAACTGAAATCGGATGGCAATCATCTGGTGGCAGCTTGTGTGCTAAATATTGGCGATGCACCTGCCAGCAATGTCGAGACCGCCTTCGATGCCAAGTCGCCCGCCGTCATCACCGGTCTGCGCATCCCATCCGAGCTTAGCTCGCGCGGGGCTACGCGTGCGACGGTGCGCATCGCCACGCTCAGCCCCAACTTCATGAAGCAGTTGGAGATTTCTATCGGCAGCGTAGACATCCCAATGCCGGAATGGATCAGCGTAACAATCACCCGCGCGTACGCCCTCAACCACCCCGGCGACCCAGCCTTTCCGGTGAAGTGCGAGCCAGAAGGTGTAGACGCAGTGACCTCGGATGTGAAAGAAGTGTCGCTCTCGGTAGGCCCTTATCGCCAGATTCTTGACCAGGGGAAGACCGCTGCTGAAGCCGCCCGTAGCATCATCGTGTTCAAACCCGGCGAGGTTGTGCCAACCATCTCGCTCTCCGTTTTGCAATGCGTGGTGGGGTGGGTTGCCTTCTCCTTAGCCGTGTTGATGCTGCTGGTGTTTATACGCCGCAGACGGCGGCAGCAAACGCAGCTCTCACAGGCTTAGACGCGCTCGTGCGGGTCAAACAAGCGGGCGTGCTCATCCAGCGCAAACCGGTCGGTCATGCCTGCAATGTAGTTGCAAATCACCCGCTCCAGCGGATATTGATCCAGCCATGTGCGCGTGCCATCCGGCAACATACGCGGCTCATTCAAGTAGGTCTTGAACAGATCGGTCAGCACGCGTTCGGCCTTGCTGGTCATGCGGATGACGCGGTAGTGACGGTAGAGCTTCTCGAACAAAAAGCTCTTCAGGGCTTTGTTGAGGTCACTCGCAGCCGCATCAAAACCCACCAACACATTTGGCTGTTGCCGCACATTGGCCACCGATTGCACCCCTACTTGCTCGATGCGCCGTGAGGTCTCTATCACCAGCGCCGTAACCATAAGGCCAACCAACTTGCGCACCACGCGATGGCGTACCAAATCATCGAAAGCTGTTGCGCTATCAACTTCTGCCGCAGCGCGGGCTTGCTGCACCCAACCCACTTCGCACACCTCGGCCCAGTTCAGCAGACCCGCGCGCAGGCCATCATCCAGGTCGTGCGCGTTGTAGGCCAGCTCGTCCGCAAACGAGGCGATTTGCGATTCGAGCGTGCCGCGCAAGCTCGGGGCATAGCCTTGCGGTGTCGCCACGTCGTAGTCGGTCTCGTGCTTGGCAATGCCTTCTCGAAATTCGTAAGTTAGGTTTAAGCCGGGCCACTGCGGGTAGCGATGCTCCAACTCTGTCACAATGCGAAAGCTGTGCTGGTTGTGGTTGAAGCCACCACAATCACGCATCAGCGCATCCAACGTGGTCTCGCCGCTGTGCCCAAACGGCGGATGGCCCAGATCGTGCGCCAGGCAAATGCCCTCGACCAAATCCTCATTGGCACCCAGGCTGCGCGCAATGGTTCGGCCAATTTGCGCCACCTCCATCGTATGGGTGATGCGGGTGCGGTAGTAATCGCCCTCGGTGACGACGAAGACTTGGGTTTTGCCTTGCAAGCGCCGGAAGGCGGTGGTATGCAGCACGCGCTCTCGGTCGCGCTGAAACGCGGTGCGGTAAGGCGCTTCGTCCTCGGCATGCTGGCGCCCGCGTGATTCAGCGGACTTGGCAGCGTAGGGCGCGAGGGTGGCTTCTTCGAGTTGTTCTAGTTGCTGGCGGGTGCGCATAGCGAAAGTTTAATTCACTCAATTCTTCTGATATTGAACACGAAGAAACGAAGGAACGAAGAAGCCCGATCTTCTTTCTCCGGTTCTTCGCTTCTTCGTGTTTAATAGTTGCCAACGTCATTTGCAAATGTCATTTGCAGGAGAAATCTTTTCATGATCGCAACCCTCTTAATCATCCTCGTCGCGGCGCTGCACGCCTACTTTCTGGTGCTGGAAATGTTCTTGTGGCATAAGCCTGCTGGTAAAAGAGCATTTGGCACCACCGACGAATTTGCAACGGCCTCAAAAACGCTGGCCGCGAACCAGGGCTTGTATAACGGGTTTCTGGCGGCTGGGTTGGTGATGGGATTAGTGATGGGGCCAGGAAGTACCACCGTGAAAATCTTCTTTCTGGTTTGCGTCGTCATTGCGGGCGTTTATGGCGCGGCAACCGTGAGCCGCAAGATTCTGTTTGTCCAAGCACTGCCAGCCGCATTGGCTTTGCTCGCGTTGCTGTTTCTGTAGATAAGACCTCTTGCAAAAGTCCATTCGCACGCGGCGCTCGTAGGGGCGTTGCATGCAACGCCCCTACTTTTGCAAGAGGTCTATAGAATCTTTATATGTCACTTATGAGATTCCGCGATCAAGTAGCCGTCATCACCGGTGGCGCACAAGGGCTGGGCGAGGGGTTTGCCCGCCGCTTTGCGCGCGAAGGTGCCAACATTGTCATCATCGATATGAACTGCGACAAGTGCGAGGCGACGGCACGCATGCTGCACGATGAGTTTGGCGTGCGGTCGCTGGCACTGAACGCCAACATCTGCGACCACGACGCCATGATGGACCATGTGGGCGAGATTGTGCAGGTGTTTGGCCGCGTGGATATTTGGGTGAACAACGCCGGAATGTATCGCGGCACGCCGATGGAGCAGATTACGATGGCTGAATGGCAAATGATGCTGGACGTGAACTACACCGGCGTGTTTGTCTGCACCAAAGCCATCGCACCCATCTTCAAGCAACAGCGTGCCGGTCGCCTCATCAACATGAGCAGCATTGCAGGCCGCACCGGCTTTAAGAACAGCCTGGCCTATTGCAGCAACAAAGCCGCCGTGATTGGGCTGACGCGTGCGGCGGCGATGGACCTCGCGCCCTACAACGTGACCGTCAACGCCATCTGCCCCGGCACAATCATGACCGACATGGTGCGCAAGGTAGACGAGGACATTTGCCGCAACGAGAACTGGCCGCAAGGCACGCACATCCAAAACAAGTGCCAGCAAATTCCCATGCAGCGCCTGGGCAGCATCGAGGAAGTTGCCGGTGTGGCTGCGTTTCTGGCTTCTGAGGATGCCAGCTATGTGACCGGGCAGACGATAGCAGTGGATGGCGGCGAGATTAGCGTGTGATGCAAACAAAACGTTTCGCATCGCTGCGCAATGCACGCAGCCTGTCGCTCTTCGCCGTTTATGGCTTACTCGCGATTGCCCTGGCATGGCTGCTGTTTGGCATTCGGTTTGATGATCCCTTCATTACCTACCGCTACGCCGAAAACCTCGCGGCGGGCAACGGCTTCGCATTTAACGTTGGCGAACGCACACTGATTACGACTGCCCCGCTGTATGCGCTTTTGCTGGGTGCGCTGCATCGTTTGGGCGCAGATGTGCCAACAGTCAGCTATCTCATCGGCGCACTCTCGCTCGTCCTCGCCGCGTTTGCACTCAACCAACTGTTAGCCCGCAACGGGCAAGCCCTGGCAGGCTACGCCGCCGGGTTGTGCTTGCTGGGCTTTCCACTGATGTGGTTGACGATGGGCTTTGAGACGCCGCTCTTCATTGCCGTCTCGCTGTGGGCATTTGTGTGCGTAGGTGCGCGGCGCTACGCCTGGGCAGGCGTGTTGTGCGGCATCGGCATGGGCCTGCGCGGAGATGGCGCGATTGTGTTGGGCGTTGTGACGATTTGGATTTCGATATTAGCGATTAGAGATTGGAGATTGGAGATTAAGACTGTTAATCTCCAATCTCCAATCTCTAATCTCCTGAAAACTTTCGGTGCAGCCACGCTTTTGTATGCGCCCCTCGCCCTCTGGCTCACCTCACAATTCGGCTCGCCCTTGCCCAGCACGCTGCAAACCAAATCGGCGCAGGCGGTGTCGGGCCTCACTGGCTTCTATGTCAGCACCCGCTACCTCGAAGGCACGCAGATCTTGATTCGCGCCTACGCCAGCCAGGGTGGCGTCTTTATCGTCACGTTGTTTGTGATGGGGCTGGGCATCGCGCTGGCGTTTGGGCTGGGCTTGATGTGGAGCCGCCAAGTGCGCATCGCCACACCCACGGGCTTGTCCGTCGGCCTGCCAGATTTGCCCGACGACAGCGGCCCCACCTATTTGCTGCCTGTGCTGTGGCTGGTGCTGCACGGCATCGGCTACAGCGCCATTGGCGTAGCGCCGTATGTGTGGTACTACACACCCATGTTGCCCGGTGTGTGCGTGTTGATTGGGCTGGGGTTGGCGATGATCTTTGCGCGCACAAAAGGCATGTTTAGAACAAAGGCGCAGGCGTGGGCAGCGTTGGCTGCGCGCTATAGCTTGTTTGTGGCGGTGTTGCTCTCGCTGTTCATCGGCAATGTGTTGGTGATGAATGTGGTGAATGGCGAGCAACCACCCGACCCGGCGAACATCGCCAGCAAGGTGTTGCCGGAGACGAAGGTGGATGTGTATGAGCGCGTTGGCCGCTGGCTGAACGCCAACACGCCGCTCACCGCCACCGTCGGCATCACCGAGTTAGGCGTGATGAGCTATTACGCGAAGCGCAAGACGATGGATTTCCTCGGCCTCACCCAACCGCAGCACCTGAGCGATATTCGGCATGGCGATTTTTTGGCGGCGCTGCTGCGCGATCAGCCGGACTATGTGGCGCTGAACAATGTGAATGCCATCTACGACATCAACCCGCAGAAAGAAGCGTGGTTCGCCAAACTATATCGGCCTGTGCAGCAGTTCGAGGATGCGCGCTTCTGGGGTTCGCCCTTGACCGTGTGGCAACGGATTGCCAAGCCGCTCACGACACCCATCACTTTAGACAACCAGAAACACACGCTGAGCGACGGCTGGCAAGTGCTGGCGATAGAAAGCAGCGCGCGCACCGTAAAAGCAAACGAGCCACTGCGCCTGCGCGTGCGGCTGCAAGCAGGTAAACCCATCAACCCCAACCCCACGCGCACGCTGCGCCTGCAAGCCGAATGGTTGGAGGGCGGCGATGGGCTGCCCGTAGCCAGCCGCCTGATTTTTACAGATCGCTGGCGCGAGGGCGAACAAGCCTGGGTGGATTTTATGGTGCTGCCCCAAGCCAATGCCAAAGAAGGCGCGTATGTCATTTCGCTGCGTTGGCTGGAGGGTGGGGATGAGGTGCGCGCAGGCTATCTCAAAGTGCAGCCCGCCACGCCGATTGTGATCCCGCCGCAGACAGAGTTTGTTGACCTAAGTGGCGGTTTTAAGGTTTTAAGGTTCGGCAGCTTTGGCGCAAGCGCCATCTGCAACAACGCCACAATTGATGTGCCGGTGCTGTGGCAAAGCGGCCAGACCAACGTGGATTACACGGTATTTGCGCATCTGCGAGATGTCTCGAACAAGACGGTAGCGCAAGCAGATGGCCCACCCAAGAACGCTGGCTTGAAGTACCCCACCTCGGTGTGGAGTGCTGACGAATTAGTGGCCGACACGCACACGCTGCAATTAGATGGCACGCTGGCAGCAGGCAAGTATGCACTGGTGGTCGGCCTCTACAACCCGCTGGACAACGCGCGCTTGGCTGTGGCGGATTCGGCGTTTCGCTCTGCGGATGGCGGGGTGGTGGTGGGAGAGATTGAGGTGAAGGCGTGTGGGTAGTGCGTTATGTTTAGCAACACCTTGTAAATGCGCTTTTCGATGACGGATTTGCAAGGTAAAATGCCGCCATGATTGAGCGAAAGCGGCTAAAGACACAAATTGAGACGGCACTGCGTCGCAGCCGGGTGGTGGCACTGATTGGCCCGCGCCAGTGCGGCAAGACCACATTGGCACGGGAATATGTGCCTGCCAACTCCATCAACTATTTTGATTTGGAGAACCCACGCAGCGCCAGCCGACTCGAAGAACCTCTCTCAGCGCTGGAGAATTTGACAGGGCTGGTGGTGATTGATGAGGTGCAACGCCAGCCCGATCTCTTCCCCATCTTGCGCGTCTTGGCAGACCGCACGCCGTTGCCTGCGCAGTTTTTGGTACTGGGCAGCGCCACGTTGCACTGGCTGCAGCAATCCTCCGAGTCGCTGGCTGGGCGAATTGAGGTGATTGAGATGAGCGGTTTCTCGTTGGAGGAGGTGGGTGTTGCTGCGCAGATGCAGCACTGGCTGCGGGGCGGCATGCCGCTATCGTTTCTGTCCTCGTCCGATGGTGATAGCTTTGCATGGCGTGAGTCGTTTATGCAGGCGGTTGTAGAGCGCGACTTGCCGATTCTGGGCGTGGGCACGCCTGCGCCTGTGCTGCGCCGCTTTTGGGGCATGTTGGCCCACTATCACGCCCAAACCTGGAACGCCAGCGCCGTAGCAACGGCTATGCAAATTAGCCAAGCCTCGGCGCGGCGATATTTGGATGTGTTGGAGGGCGTTCACATGATTCGGCAATTGCAACCCTGGCACGAGAACTTGAGCAAGCGCCAGGTTAAATCGCCCAAGATCTATGTACGCGATAGCGGCATTGCCCATGCCCTGCTCAACATCCGCACCGAGGTTGACCTGGTGCATCACCCACTGGTGGGCGCATCTTGGGAGGGCTACGCGTTGGAGGAAGTAATTCGTGCGTTTGGCTTGCGCGATGTGTATTTCTGGGGAACTAGCGGCGGCGCAGAGCTGGATTTGTTTGCACTGAAAGATGGCAAACGGTTAGGCTTTGAATTCAAACGCGTGGATGCGCCGCGCATGACCCCTTCGATGCGCACGGCGTTGAGTGACCTCAAGCTGGATTCGTTGTCGGTGATTTATCCGGGTAATCTGCGGTATCCGCTGGGGGAGCGAGTGGAGGCGGTGCCGTTGTCTGAATTGGCGATAATCAATTCGTGAAACACAACCACGTATGAAAGCATTCTGAGCGCAGGCGGCCCTGCTGACTGTGTGGAGCTTGCAGATGAACTGGCCGCCGAAGTCGAAGAACGCGCTTGAGATGGAGCTTCGTTAGCCTAGCTCGGCGGTGGGCGATCCTTCGACTGCGCGCGCATTTCCGTCTATGTGTTCATCACAGGCAACAAGCGCGCTACGCTCAGGATGCTCTTATTTGGGTTTGGTTGCTTCGTACGAGCCTTCGTATCAAACAATGCTTCTGAGATAACGCAAACTCCCCCGCACCGCACCGCTCATATCCGTCGCGCAGTCATCCAACTCCACAATCAGCCACTCGGCGGTCTCGCGTGATGCGGCCACAATCGCCGGAATATCAATCACTCCCGACCCCAACGCCAGCATCGGTTGGCCGTGAACCGCCGGGCCATCTTTAATGTGCAGCAGCGGCGCCCGCAAACCCAATTCGCCAATCACCGAAACAGCATCGCGCCCAGCCACCGTGGCCCAATACGTGTCCAACTCAAAAAAGATGCTGGGTTGCAGCCACTTGAGCAACAACTGATACGGCAACTCGCCATCAACACCCTTTATGGGCGTCATCTCCCACCAATGGTTGTGCAGCCCCAGTTGCAAGCCGTTCGCCGCAGCCACTTCGTTGGCCGCGTTGTAGTCATCGGCCAAACGGCGAATGCCCTCTACCGAGCCATAGCGTACAGTCTGCGGCCAGCCATGCCACACAATGCGCTGGCAACCCATCGCTTCGGCGTGGCGCAACACCGCCTCGCATTTGTCGCCCAGCGGCAAATCCACATGCGCGCTAAACACGGTTAGGCCCAGGTCGCGCAAGTGTTGGCCCACTTGCGTCAGGTTCATGCGGCCCAGCTTGATGTTGGCGGCCTCGGTGGACACACTCTCATCAAAAAACGCCGTCTCGACACCGGCGCAACCTATCTCGGCCACTTGCCGCAACGTGCCCAGAAAATCCTCGGCCAACGCCTCGCGCAGCGTATAAAGCTGCAAGCCTATTTGTGCTTTGCCCATTTCAATAATTCCTCCAGTGTCCAAGTGTTAATCACCTGCTCAGCCATCACCCACGCCCGCCTGGCCACGCCGATGCCATAGATGCGGTTCTCCAACATCGCAGGCGAATGCGCGTCGGTGCTAATCGTCAGCTTGCAGCCCAACTCAATCGCCCGCCGCGCATGCACATCATGCAAGTCCAATCTTTCCGGCGAGGCGTTGATCTCCAGCGCCACATCGTATTGCACCGCCGCCTTAAATAGCGCGTCCCAGTCATAGTCTGCGCCTTCACGCTCGTTAATGATGCGCCCGCTGGGGTGGCCCAGAATATCTATGTGCGGGTTGCGCATGGCGCTGATGGCGCGCGCGGTGATCTTCTCTCTCGGCTGGGTGAGCGAGGTATGCACGCTGGCCTGCACCAAATCCAACGCAGCCAGCACGTCGTCGGGCAAGTCCAGCGAGCCATCGCTCTTCACCTCCACCTCTGCGCCTTGCAACACCGTAAATTTAATTTTGCGCTTCTTCAAATCGGCGTTCACCTTGTCAATCTCTTTGCGTTGCTGCGCAATCCGCTCCGGCGTCAGCCCATTCACAATGCCCAGCCCGGCGGTGTGGTCGGTAATCAAAATATATTCATAGCCCAGCGC
>JAYTNY010000130.1:0-12255 GCA_043748055.1 Roseobacter sp. | reverse complement strand
ACGCACTTGTGGCTGGCCGGGTTGCCCACGTGCCACCGCCCACACCTGCGCCATCGTCAGGCTTGCACCATCTATGTCAATCACGTTGTCCATTTTTATTGAAAAAGGAATCGAGGCTTTAGCCGGTTAGTAACTCTGCCTGATCGTTACTCGTCAGTTGAGTTTGTAACCGGCTAAAGCCTCGACTCCAGAATTAGAGCCACCTCATTCGTTTTAGGCTTGCCTTGTATCCGCGAAACGCCTCGTCATACTTCACATGCCTGCCACGATCAACAATCATTCGCCCACCCACAAATACTTTGTCTACTGCACGCACGTTTGCGCCAAACATCACCGCATCATTCAGCAGGCTTTCGCTGATGGCTGCTAGGCTGGCATCTTCGGCTCGTAAATGCACTTCGTCCTGGTCTGCCAAGTCTGTCATGCCAATTGCTGCATAGCCATTCGTTGTCGCAATTTTCAATAGCGCATCAGCCTCCGCCGCCACAATACGCTTCTCGGTACGGCTGCGGTCATCCAACTCAATCGCCCGAACTTCTTCAAACGCATCGCTGCCCGCGTGGCTATCTGCGCCCACACACAGGCGAACGCCCGCTTGCAACATGGCCGCTGCGTTTGGGGTGCCATCGCCCAAATCTCGCTCGGTGGTGCGGCACACGCACACAGTTGCGTTGGCATGGCCCATCGCCTCAATCTCGCTCTGTATCAAATGCGTGCCATGAATCGCTACAAATCGTTCATCCAAAATGCCATCTTCTGCCAACACCTGCGCAGGCCGCAAGCCATATTCGCTCCCGCACTCGTCGTCCTCGCGCCGCTGCTCACTCACGTGCATGTGAAACGGCAGGCCGTGTTGCTTTGCATAGGCCGCCAACTCGCGCACCTGCTCTCGCTGGCAGGCCCGAATGCTGTGCGCCGCCAACCCAATTCGGACGTCTGTCGTCCGACGTCCGACGTCGGCTTGCAGCGCCTCCACATCCCGCAACACCTCATCCACAGTTGCATCGCAAAACCGCTTTTGCCCTTCGTGCAAGTCCTGTTGGTAACCCGCTCGAAAATAGGCCGCCCGTATCAGCGTCATCCGAATGCCCGCCTCGTGAGCCGCGCGCAGCACCGCTTCGCTCATCTCCAGCCGGTTGGCATACGGCCTGCCACCCACATCATGATGCACATAGTGAAACTCGCCCACTGCCGTCACTCCGCTCATCGCCAATTCGCAAAATGCAAAGCGCGAGATATCGAACACATCAGCGGGTGTTAGCTGCGCCACCAAGTTAAACATCTGATCGCGCCAGCTCCAAAAATTGCCGCTTTGCGTAGCCCGCCGCTGGGTGCGCCCGCGCAACACCCGCTGAAAAGCGTGCGAATGCGCGCTGGCCATGCCCGGCATGATGAGGTGGTTGTCTTGTCTATGAATCACAGTTGCCCCGCTCTAAATCGGCCAGCACGGCTCTGGCCCATGCTTCAACATCGCGGCAATATGTCGCTGCATCAGCCAGGCTCACATCAGCAATCGTGCGCGTCCATTGCATAGGCTTGGGCAATTGCCCCTTTGGCCCTTTGGTCAGGCTCCAGGTTCGCTTGCCGCTGTCTACCCGATCCCGACTCTCTACCCGCATTTGAGCCGATGTCTTACCCTCGATCAAGAACGCCGTCAACATGGCGCGCATCTCGCGCCAACCGCGCTCCGATAAATCAGCAGAGTGCTGCAACATATATGCAGCTACTGTGAGGTGATGCACTGCGAAATATTCTGGATCAACAAATTCTTTCTCCATGCAATAGCCAAAATAATTGCGGCATTGTTCCACGCCAATCAATGCTGCCCCACAATCTTCGCAAACCATATTTAATAGCCAATAACTCACGTTACGCAGCAACCTAGCAACAGAAGAGAGCATCCTGAGCGAAGCGTGCTTGTAGTCTATGAATACCGCTTGAAAGAAAATGCACGCGCAGTCGAAGGATGCGTTGATGGCTGAGCTTCTCTGGCCAAGCTTGGCATAGAACGCTCCTTCGACTGCGGCTGGCACATACGCAATACCTTCGCTTTAGGCATCAAGCCAGCCTTCGCTCAGGATGCTCTTTGTTTTGTAGTGATTGCGTAACGTGAGTTATTCACTCATGTTACACAGCAACAGAAAAACTACATCGCAAAGCATCCTGAGCGCAGTCGAAGGATGTGGCCGTGGCTGAGCTTCTCTAGACTAACTCGACATAGTTCGCATCCTTCGACTGCGCTCAGGATGCTTTCTTGTAACGTTAGTTCGCTGCGTAACAGGAGTCAATAACTAATAATCCATCACTTCATCCACCCGCAGCAACGCATTCAACAACACATTCGCCCCATTTACGCAATCTTCGTCGTGCGTAAATTCATCGGGCGAATGGCTCACGCCGCCCACGCTGGGCACAAAGATCATCGCTGTTGGGCAAATCGCCGCCAGGCTGGCTGCATCATGAAACGCGCCGCTGGGCATTCTTTGGTGCGTCAGGCCTAATGCGTCGCAAGATGCCTCAATGCAAGTCAACAGTCCAGCATCGCTGTGCGTCGGCGGCTTGTCCACAACCCTCTCCAAAGCTCCGCCCATTTTGATGGCGCGTGCGATGAGTTCACCTCCAATCTCATCCAGCGCTTGCGTGTGCAGCGCCCGCAACTCCACAATCATCTCTACCCGCCCCGGAATCACATTAGGCGCGCCGGGCATCACATCCAGCTTGCCCACTGTGCCAATTACATTGTGCGCCACAGCCACATCCCGCACCACCTGCACAAACGGCGCAGCCTGCACCAATGCGTCGTCGCGGCTGTCCATGGGTGTGGTGCCCGCATGGTTGGCATAGCCCTCAAACACGGCGCGGTAACGCCGGATGCCCACAATGCCCTCCACCACGCCAATCTGCTTGTCTGCCCGAATCAGCGCATCGCCCTGCTCAATATGCAGCTCCATATACGCTGCAAGCTCATCCGGCCGCCGAATCGCTAATCTCCAATCTCTAATCTCCAATCTCGCACCCGCAAAATGCTCACGCACCAGCCGCCCATCCCACGCCTTCTGCTCAAACTGCTGCGGGTTAAATAGGCCTGCCATAATCTGGCTACCGGTGGTGCCGCCGCTCATCGTGGCTTCCTCGGCCATGAAGTTGATGATTTCGAGAGGATGTTTGAGTTTGAGTTGGGAGGTTTGTAGGGTGCGCAGGCACGCGATTGCAGCCAGCACACCCAACGCCCCATCAAACCGCCCACCATTGGGCACGGTGTCGGTATGCGATCCGATGGTGATTGCGCGCCTGCTCCCCTCTCCTCTTAGGAGAGGGGTTGGGGGTGAGGTCGCAATCGTGTTGCCCACCGAATCGCGCCGAACCTCGCAACCCAGGCCACGCAGTTGTGCATCCACCCAATCCCGTGCCTGCAAATCTATTGGGCTGTAGGCAATGCGCGTCACGCCGCGCTCGCCCGTGCCAAACTGGGCCAACGTCTCAAGGTCGCGCAGCAGCGCGTCAGCATCAATCCCAAGTGAATTCATACAACAAAAGGATTCCAGGCTTTTCGGCAAAGTGCCGCGCCGGTTAGTGGTGCTGCTCTGAGTTTTTGTCGAGGTGAGTTCGTAACCGGCTAAAGCCTCGACTCCAAATCAATAACGCGCCCACGCTTAATAACCGTCTGCACCAAATTGCCACCAAACTGATACGCCAAATGCCGATAGTCTGGCGCATCCACAATTAACACATCGGCCTGCTTGCCTACCTCAAGTGAGCCAACTGCGTCGCCAATCCCCAAAGCATGCGCCGCGTTAATGGTACAGGCGTTCAAGGCTTCAGCCGGAGATAGCTTTTGAAAGCGGCACGCAATCGCCATCACCAACTGCGGCGAGAGGCACGGTGCCGAGCCAGGGTTCATATCCGTCGAGAGCGCCACCGCGCAGCGCTCATCAATCATCGCCCGCGCATTGGCGAATCCAATGCCACCCAAATGAAAATTCACCGCAGACAGCACCACCGCCACCGCCGATGATTGCGCCAGCCGCGCCCGGTCCTCAACAGTCGTCACATCCAAATGGTCGCACGAGAGCGCCCCCAGTTCTAACGCCATTTCTATGCCGCCCAGCGAATTAAATTGATCGACGTGAATCTTGGGCCGCATGCCGTGCTGCTTGCCTGCAATTAACACACGCCGCGCCTGCGCCACATCAAATGCGTTCTTCTCGCAGAACACATCGCAACTCATCGGCGAGGCGTGATTCGCCCGCGCCTCGCGCTCGAACCATGCCGCCGCTTGGGGGATGATCTCGTCGACGACTACGTCGACGTAGTCGTCGACGTTGACGAAATCGGCATTCCGAAATTCAGGCGGCACGGTATGTGCAGCCAGCAACGTCAGCAGCACATCACACGGGTGGGTTTGAGCAAGCGCCTCAATGGCCTGCAACATCTTCAACTCGCTCTCAACGTTCAACCCATAACCGGTTTTGATCTCGCACGTCGTCACGCCGTGGCGCAGCATCACATCCAGCCGTTTGCGGGCGCTCGCAACAAGCTGTTCCAGCGTCGCCTCGCGCGTGGCCCGCATGGTGCTAAGAATGCCGCCGCCCGCCGCCAGAATATCTAGGTAGCTCGCCCCACGCAGCTTCAGCTCCCACTCGTTCACGCGGTCGCCCGCAAACACCAGGTGCGTGTGCGGGTCTACAAAGCCGGGGCAAACCACTTGGCCGCTGGCACCCATCTCTTTCGTAGCACGGTAGTTGCTGCGGATGTCATCCGTCTTGCCAATCGCCAATAGCCTATCGCCAAGCATCGCCACTGCGCCATTCTCAATCACACCCACATCGCGCATGGCCGCGCCGCGTTTGGGGCCGTGCGGGCTGGCGCAGGTGATGAGTTGCGCGGCGGAGTGAATCAGCAAGTCTGCTTTCATGATGTGAGGAACCTCGCCAGCGCAAAATACAGCGGCATGCCCAGCACCAAGTTAAACGGAAACGTAATACCCAACGCTGCCGTAAGGTAATAGCCCGGGTTGGCTTGCGGCAACACGATGCGCACCGCCGCCGGTGCCGCAATGTAGCTGGCGCTGGCTGCCATCGTCCCCAACACCATGCAACCCCCCAAAGACAAACCCGCCCACTGCCCCATCACCACGCCCAGCCCGCCGTGCAGCACTGGCACCAAAATGCCAAACAGCACCAAGAACACCCCGGCCCGCCGCAGATCGCGCAGCCGTTGCCCCGCCACAATGCCAAGCTCTAATAAAAATAGCGTCAGCGCGCCGCGAAACAAATCTACAAACAACGGCGCTACCTGCTTGGCGTTGTCTTTGCCCACCAGCACGCCAATCAGCAACCCACCCACAATCAGCACAATACTTTTGCCGGTGAACAACTCGTGCAGCAGCTTGCCCCATTGCATCTCGTCGTTTTTTAGCGCGCGCTTTGCTAATAACACGCCAATCAAGATGGCGGGTATTTCCAGCACCACTACTAGCGTGGGCATAAAGCCCTCGACGGGTGCGCCCACAGCCTGGGCAAACGTGGTGGCCGCTGTAAATGTTACGGCGCTCACCGAGCCATAGTGCGCAGCTAAAGCGCCTGCATTGGCCGCATCCAGCTTGCCTAGTTTTCTGCTGATGGCGTATGCGATGAGCGGCGTAACCACGCCCAGCGCCAGGGTCGCCAACGCGGGCTTCCACACCGCCACCAACGAGGTGGTCGAGAGTTCAAGTCCGCCCTTCAGCCCAATCGCAAACAGCAAATAAATCGAAAGCGATTGATACAACGCTTCCGGCAAGCGCAGATCGCTGCGAATGAGCGCGGCAATGAGGCCCAACACAAACGCGAGCACCATGGGCGAAAGCAGGTTAATTTGGACGAGTTGAAACGAATCCATCAAACTACATCCACGCCCGCAATCACTTTTGCAAACACCTCGGCATCCACATTGCCGCCACACAAGATGACGCCAATGCGCCCGGTGGTTCGCGCTAAATCTTTGGCTGCACCGGCCAATGGCACTGCGCCTGCGCCCTCAGCCAAGTTGTGCGTGTCGGTGTAATAGGTGCGCATGGCAGCTTTAATCTGGTCTTCGCTCACCGTAATCACATCTTCTGCGCCTTTTTGTACCACCGCAAAAGATTCGGCATACACCGTGCGGGTCGCCACGCCATCGGCAATGGTGTGGGCTGGGCCGCTGGTGCCCGGCTGCCCGCTGGCAAACGCGCGCTGCCACGATGGGAAGTGCTCCGACACCACGCCAATGATTTTGGTCTTCAAGTTCAACGCGTTGCGTGCCGAAATTAATCCGCAGATGCCCGACCCCATGCCGATGGGCACATACACCGCGTCCAGCGGCGGTGCGTTGCGCAAAAATTCCAGCGCGTAGGTGCCCACGCCCATCACCAACTCGCGCCGGAACGAGTTGATGAATTCGAGGCCGCGCTCTTGTGCCAGCGTTGCGGCGTGCGCCCGCGCTTCGTCAAAATCTTGCCCGTGTTCCACCAACTCTGCGCCTTGCGCCCGCATGGCGGCGTTCTTCTCGGCGCTGTTGCCGTGCGGCACCACAATCACGCACGCAAAGCCATGTCGTTTGGCGCTGAGGGCCAAGCTCTGCCCGTGGTTGCCGCGCGTGGCGCTAATAATGCCTTTTAGCTGTGGCTGATCGCGCTTTAGGTGGTGCATCAGCACAATGCCGCCGCGCACCTTGAACGCGCCCGCAGGCGTGTGGTTCTCGTGCTTCACCCAAATCTCGCGGCCATAGCGCTGGTTTAGCAGCGGCCACGAATATTGTGGGGTAGGGGGCATCACTTGGTAGACCAGTTGGGCGGCGGATTCAAGTTCGGGGAGGGTAATCATGGCGCGAAAGATTGTAAGGGGTAAGCCGTGCTACGCAGGGCTGAGCCGACGCATCGGAATGGCTCTTGCAAAGTTCAGCCCTGCACTCAGTGATTCGTACACGAACAAGGGACTGCCTAATTTTGGCAGTCCCTTGTTCGTTTTCTTTTAAGCGCTTGCGTTGCTGCAATACTGCTTCAGTTCACGTTTATCGCGTTTATTTGTAACTGCTCAGCCTCACACTTTTCTCGACAGAATGATTGAGAGATGGGCTGAGTAGTTACGTTTATTTCGCAACCGCACCTGCGCCCATGGGGGCCAGCACGGGGTCGCGCACTGCCAGATTGCGCTTGCCAAACACCAGATACAACGACGGCACGATGAACAGATTGACCAACGTCGACGTAATCAAGCCGCCCAGAATGACGATTGCCATCGGGTACTCAATCTCGTGGCCGGGCTGGTTGCCAGAGATAACGAGCGGCACCAGCGCCAACCCGGCGGTTAATGCCGTCATCATGATCGGTGCAATGCGTTCGCGGGCACCCCGCAACACCAGCCCCGGCCCAAAGCGTTCGCCCTCGTGCTCTTCAAGGTGTTGGTAGTGGCTAATCAACATGATGCCGTTGCGCGCAGCCACGCCCAAAATGGTGAGAAAGCCCACAAGCGACCCCAGCGAGAGCGTGCGATTGCTGAACAGAAACGCTGCGATGACGCCGCCGACCAGCGCCATGGGCAGGCTTAGGAACGACATGAGCGCCAGCCGCCAGCTTTCCAGCGAGACGCGCAGCAGTGCAAAGATGACCAGGACGGCCATCAGCCCGGTCAGCAAAATGCGTTGTTGGGCAATGCGTTGCTCAGCAGATTCGCCCAACAGTTCGGGGTGGTAACCCTGTGGAAACTCCACGTCGCGCATGGCTACAGCCACTTGCGCCGCCACGGATGCCACATCGAACCCAGGCTTTAGGTTGGCCTCCACGTTAATGCGGCGGGCCATGCGTTCGCGGTTGATGGCGTTGGGTGTGGGCTTGATGATGACATTCGCCACATCCCCCAGCTTCACCTGGCCACCGCTGGGTGTGTCGATTAGAAGCTCATGGAGGTTGGTGAGGCTATAGCGCGTCTCAGGCAAGCTCCACACGTTCACATCGAAGGTTCGGTTGGCGGTGTGAATGTCGCCTGCTTCTTCACCTGCCACCAGGTAAGCCGCTGCACGGCGTACGTCACCGGGCTTCAGCCCGTACTTCTGGGCCTTCGCCAAATTCACTTCGATCTGAACCTGCGGAATGTCTACCAGCAACTCGGTGTGCAGGTCCTTAAGCCCATCCACTTTTGCCAGCCGCGTTTTCATCTCCTCGGCTTTGGCGCGCAACACCTCCAAATCCTCACCGTAAATGCGCACAATAATCGGGTAGCTCGATCCGGTCAGCACTTCGCGGATGCGCTCTTTTAGATAGGTCTGCACATCGCGCACCAGGCCGGGGTAGCCATCGACCAGCGATTGGACTTTAGCCAGCGTCTCCTCGTAGTTCACCGAAGGGTCTACGCTGATCCAGTTCTCGGCGAAGTAGATGCCATACACCTCGTCCATCAACAAGGCTTGCCCAATGTGGGTGCCGCAGTTCCGCACGCCGGGGATGGTACGCAACTCCTGGCAGGCTCGTGTAGAAATGCGCACCATCTCTGGGTGCGAGGTGCCCGGTTTTGCCACCCAGTGCATCAAAAAGTCGCGCTCTTTGAACGAGGGCAGCAGGTCTTGGCCCAGTGTTGGAACGATGGCGATGCCCGCCACCATCAGCACCGCCACACCCGCGTAGGCCGGGCGTGGGGTGCGCACAATCAGCCCCAAAATTCGCTCGTAGATGCGATACATGGGCGACAGAATGGGCGACAGACGATCTCGGATGGGCGCGTTGGACAACAGAATGAGGATGAGCGCGGGTGTAACCGTGAGCGCCACCAGCGGCGAGACCAGCGTGGCCACCACATACGCCTGCGCCAACGGCCTGAAGAATGCGCCCGACAAGCCTTGCAGAAAGAAGACCGGCAGCAGCGCTGTCATCTCAATCAGCGAGGCATACACAATGGCCCCGCGCACTTCCAACGAGGCGCCCAGAATGATTGAGGCAGTGGGTATGTCCACCCCATCCTTGCGGAATTCGCGGATGCGCCGGACGACGTTTTCAACATCCACGATGGCGTCGTCTACCACCGCACCCAATGCAATAACCAGGCCTGCCAGCACCATGACATTGATGGTGGTGCCGAAGAACGACAGCACAAGCAAGGTAATGACTAGCGTGAGCGGAATAATGGTGGCGCTGATTAGCGCGATGCGCCAATCCCACAAAAAGATGAGGAGCACGATGATGACAAGTGCCCCACCGATGAGCAGTGACTCAATCAAATTTTGCAGGGCCAGCTCGATGAAAGTGGCGGGGCGGAAAATCGTCGTGTCGATGTCTACATCGGGCAGGCCGGGTTTCATCTCGGTCAGCGCGGCTTCCACGCCATTCGTCACTTCCAACGAGTTGGCCCATGGGAATTTCTCGACGATGAGCAACAGGCCGGGGCCATCGTTGATGACCGCATCGCCGATCATGGGCCAGGTGTCCTCGACCACGGTCGATACATCGCTCAGGCGCAAAGGACTGCCATCGGCTGCCTTTCTGCCGTTGATGGAAACCTGGGCCAAGTCTTGCGCATTGTGAACCGGCATGATGTGCCGAATGGGCAAGCGCTGATTGGGGGTTTCAAAGAACCCGCCTGTACCAATGGTCGAGCCATTGGTGTATTGCATCATGCCTGCGTCCAATGAGTTGGAGGTGACTTGCAAGACTTCGTTCAGTGAGACCTTGTGCTTGGCGAGTAGCTTGGGGTCGGTCTGCACCTGCAACATTTGGATGCGCTCGCCCCACATGGCGACGTTGGCCACGCCGCGCACGCGCAACAATCGCTGCCGAATCGTCCAATACGTAATCATCGACAGGTCAATCACCGAGTGCTTCTTCGACGAAATGCCGATCTTCATGGTGCGCGCAGTGGATGACAGCGGCGGCATCATGTTGGGTGGCGCGGCCCAAGTGGGCAGCGTCGGCGTGGCCACCAGCAGCCGTTCTTGCACCAGTTTTCGCGCCGTCATCAAATCTGTCCCTGTCTTAAAAATTAAGACAATGGATGACAACTGCTCCACCGATTTAGAGCGCATGATGTCGAGGCCGGGCAAGCCGTTCATCACTTGCTCCAACGGTACAGTCACCAAAGATTCAACCTCGGTGGAAGACAGGCCGAGGCAGGGCGTTTGAATTTCGACGCGAGGCGGCGCAAATTCTGGGAACACATCTACCGGCATGGCCTTAATTTGGCCGATGCCCAGAATGACTAACGCCGCAGCCATAAAGATCACCAGATAGCGATATTTAAGGCTGGAGGAAACGAGCCAGTGCATTGGATTCATTTGCCAATTCCTGTGTCTAGGCCATACAGTTCTGCGGCCCCAACAGTCACCACGGATGTGCCCGCCGCAGGGCCTTCGGTGAGGACGGCCAACCCGCCTTCGATAAAGTCCACGCCGATGGCTTGCCGCACATAGGTCAGCGCTGCGGGGCTGGTGTATGTCCAGGTTTTGCCCTGCAAGTCATAAATCACCGCCGAATAGGGCACAGTTTTACGTTGTTGCCCGCGCACCTGCTGGTCGGCAACGAGCGCGGTTTTGATGTCCAGCCGTTGCGCCGCTTTCTCGGTGAGGGTGAGCTTGTTGATGCCGGTCGCTTCATTCTTCTCTACCTTCGCGGGCGCTTCTTTGGGGGCCGTGCTGGCGGATGAACCTCCGCACGCGGCCAGCCCGATGATGAAGCCGGACGCGCCGAGCAAGGTTAACGCGCGTCGCCTGTTTATAACTGTATTGTTTGCATTCTGTTTGTTGTTCATCAGTTGTCACTCCGGTTGTTTTATTTGAAAGATTCAGTAGACCTCTTGCAAAAGTAGGGGCGTTGCATGCAACGCCCCTACGAGCGCCGCACACCAAGTGAAACTCATCCTCCCGAAGGTTGAACTTGCAAGAGTCAGGCTCTTTTTGGCAACCTTCGGGAGGATAGGATTAGCTCACTGCCAGCTTCGTTGTAGGTGCGAGGGCAGCCTGGGTGGTGTAGCCAAACCGCAGATACAGCGCCGGAAGCACCAGCAGATTGAGCAACAACGAGGTGACTAGCCCGCCCAGCATGACCAACGCCATCGGACGGATGATCTCGGTGCCGGCGATGTTGCCTGCGAACACCACAGGCAGCACAGCCACCGCAGTGGCCAGCGCCGACATCACAATAGGCCCGATGCGTTCGCGCATGCCGCGCAGCACCATCTCGTGCCCAAAGGGTTCGCCTTCGTCGTGTTCAAGCTGTTGAAGGTGGCTGATGGTGACTACGCTGGAATGCACCGCCATGCCCAACACAGCCAGCAGGCCAAACAGCGCACCCAACGAAAGCCCACCACTGAGCAGCGCCAGAACAACCCCGCCACCCAACGCCATGGGCAAGGTGAGCAACGTAACGCCCGCCACGCGCCAGCTTCCAAACAGGGCCTGAAGCAACAAGAAGATACCAATCAGCACCGCCGCCACAATGACAAACACGCGCTGTTGATCGGTCTGTTGGTTGGCCGCATCGTCCAACACTTCCAGGTGATGCTCGATTGGGAAGGTGACACCTGCGAGGCTGGCCTTGAGGTTGGCAGTGACAGCGCTGGCATCGCGCCCATTCACCTGCGCGACCACATCGATATAGCGCGAGACGGCATCGCGTTGGATGGTGTTGGGCGAGGGCACAATGCGCACCTCGGCCACATCGCCCAGGCGAATTTGCTGGCCTTCGGGCGTGTCAATCAGCAGGTCTTGTATGTTGCTTAAGCTGCTGCGAATTTCGGGGACACCCCACACCACCACATCAAATACCTTTTGGTCTTCAAACAAGCTGCCCACTTGAAGGCCCGACAACAGCACGGTTGCGCCACGGCGCACATCACCGGGTTTCACCCCTAGCTTCTCGGCGGCAGTCAGGTTCACCTCAATTTCCACCTGCGGCTCCTCGATGGGCAGGATGGCTTGAGCGCTGGCGATACCGCTGACCCCCGCTGCGATCTTTTGCACTTCCTCGGCTTTCTCGTGCAGCACTTTCCAATCGTTGCCATACACCCGCACGGTCACGTTGTTGCCAATGCCGTTTAGCGCTTGCCCAATGTACGCAGGCTGGTAATTCTGCACGCTGCTGAACAGGCCGGGGTAGCCGCTAATCACCTCGTTGATGGCTGCCACCGTTGCGTCGTAATCTGCTTTCGAGTCCAGGTTCACCCACAGATCGGCAGAGTTGACGCTGACAATTTGGTCGCCGGTTTCGGCGCGGCCCACATGCGAGCCTACATTGCGCACACCTGGAATAGTGCG
>JAYTNY010000129.1:0-1892 GCA_043748055.1 Roseobacter sp. | reverse complement strand
CCGGAGCCAAACGACAAAAAGGGCGCGGCGACGAAGAAGATGGCGTAGACGGGAAAGAGCGCAATCACCCCAAAAAAGACGAGGCGCGAGACGTTGGCTACCAACACCATCAGCTTCTCGCCAAAGCGTTTCACCAGCGGCCCGATCAGCCAAAGCTGCACGATGATGCCGCACACGCCCACGAACGTCAGCACATAGCTAATCTGGCGGCTGACCTCGTTCACATCTAACTCCGGCAGCACCAGCTTTTGCGCCCACAACACATAGATGGTTTGGAAAGTAAAAAAGGCAAACTGCGAGAGGAAGAACACGACGCACAAGATAAGAACAGCGGGCTTGCGCAGCAACTCCCACACACTACCAGAGGTGCCCGCAGCGCGCATCGCCTGGGCTTGGGCGCGCTTCTCCGGCGTCAGCGATTCTTTCAACAGCAGCGCTGTAATCGCAATGGTGGCAAGCGAGATGATGCCACCAACGGCGTAAGCGATGCGCGGGCCAAAGCTCGCGGCGATCAACCCGCCAATCGCAGGCCCAATCGAAAGCCCCAGTGAGAAGGCTAGGTTGGTTGTGCCCAAGCGTTTGGCGCGGTCTTGCGGGCCGGTTAAATCGCTGATGTAGGCTTGCGCCACAGAGAAGTTGCCAGCGGTGATGCCATCCACAATGCGGGCCAAATACACCACCACAATATTCGGTGCAATGGCGATGAGCACATAGCTTAGCAACGTGCCGAGTTGCGAGACGACGAGAACCGGACGGCGGCCCAATCGGTCGCTCAGGCGGCCCAGAATAGGCCCAACGATGAACGACATGGCGAAGTAAGCGCTGGACACGCCGGTGATTTGGGCAGGCGTTGCGCCGAGTTGTTGGGCGGCATACAGCGGAAACACTGGCAGCGTAATGGCGAAGCCGAGGCCATCTACAAACACGACCAGAAAAATTAAGGCATAAGGCGAGCGAACGAGGTTGACCAGTTTGTTGACCACGCGAGGCATCATCCCATGCTTCTCTTCTACAATCCTGTTGTAACCGTGCAGCAAATAAGGAGAACCTAGATAACCCATGAACGGCAAATTTCTACCGCTAACAGACCTTGAGATCGAGATGGCCCCGTGGGGGCCGATGGCCTACATCAGCCGACCCAGCACCACCGGCGCAAAAGACATCGTGTGCATCATCGTGGATTTGGGGCCGGGCGGCTTTCACAACTTTCACTTTCATCCAGGTCAGGAGGAAGTGATTCATCTGTTGCAAGGTGAAGTGGAGCAGTGGGTAGAGACCGAGAAGCAGGTGATGAAGCCGGGTGATTCGGTGTTTATCGGCAAAGACGCGGTGCATGCCTCGTTCAACATCGGTAACGGCACAGCCAAGCTGTTTGTGGTGGTCAGCCCCTGCATCGGTGAGGCGGGCTATGGTGCGGTGGATGTGTCGTCGCAGGTGCCGTGGCGTGAACTAAAGAAATAAGCGTCGTTTGCGTCTTTCGTATTGCGGTGGGTACGCGCGTACCTAACGCAATACGAAAGACGCAACACCTTTCCTGGTTTCACTTAGTTAGTGCTTAGACCGAGCAATCACTAAAACAAATCCGATCACCGCAATGGCGACTAGGCAGAGAACGCTGATGACGACAATTTCGTCGAAGCCTGTGCCTGGCATGATGGTTTGTTACTCGAGTGCCTCGTCCTCGGCGAATGTGGGTATGAAATCCGATGGGAGAACCGCGTCTTCTTCGTTCACAGCGGGGTTCTCTGGCTTGGGTGGTTTGATGATGGCACGCGCAAAAATTAGGTAGCCGGTATGAGCAATCATTCGGTCGCGCGGGCGCAACCGGTCGGCCACCGGTTTATAGCTGCGGGTGATGACTTCCTCGACTTCGATTAAGCCAAAGGCGCTGG
>JAYTNY010000128.1:0-2560 GCA_043748055.1 Roseobacter sp. | reverse complement strand
CCGATCCGCACGGGCTGACCGGCCACGCGCACGTCATCTTGCAGCAGGCCCACGTGGCTCACCAGTTGCCCAGCGGCGTAACCCATCAAATGCCAGTCTTTTTTAACAACCTCGCAATCACCTTGCGCACGCCGCGCCCGCTGGCGTAGAACTCCGTCCAGTGGCCGTGGTGGCGCACCACAATGCGTTGCACCGGATAGAGCAAACTGCCGAGACCGCCCAACACCGCCAACGCCAGCCCAATCCACAACAACCCATTGCCGGGCTGGTAGCTGGCATCAATAATCGCGCCGTTGCTGGGCTTAAATGCCATCGTCACGTTGCTGATGACCACACTCGGCGCGATGGCTGTTTGCGTCATCACATTGCCCGCAGGCACGGCAAAGGCTTGCAATTGTGGGACAGCCTGTGCATTGCTGATGGGCAGCGAGACTTGCAACACCAAGCCCGCTTGCGGCACCGCCAGAAAGCGCTCACGCTCGTCGGGCAAAAAGGTCAGTTGCACATCGGTGGCGGGCGGGCTGAAGTTGGACAGCGTAAGGCTGAGCGGCTGGCCCGCCCGCGTGGCGCTGATGCGATAGCCGGTGGTCACTTGCTTCAGATCGAACGCGATGCCGCTGAGCGTGGTGGGTTGATTGGGCAGCAGGCTGGCTTGCGCGCCGCCGGGGTCGAGGGCGACCCGCACATCGGTCTCGTCCTGGCTCTCCATCAAACTAACCTGAGTGCTGCCCGCCAGCAGCGTGGGCGTGTTGCTGATGAGGGCGCGATTGGCGATGCGCCAGCCCAGCAGCCCATTCAGCAGCGCGCCCAGCAGCAACACCAACAAGCCAGTATGCAAAGCGATGGAGATGCCCTCGGCCAACGGCGTGCGGTTGGCGTGTAGCTCCTCGGCGGTGGCGACCACGCGGTAGCGCTTTTGCTGTAATGCGGTTTGCAAGGCGGCAATGGTGGGGGCTGAATCGGTGACGCGCACGCGCAGCTCATCACGCAGAACGTGAGCGGGCATGTTGGCTAAACGCAAGCGGGCTGCGGCGTCGAATAATCGTAAGAACGAAACGGCCGCCAGCAGCGCCATCAACAAACGCACCCAGGCTTGTTGAAACACGTTGAACAAACCAATGCCTTGCAATACTTCGTAGAGTGTGCCGGTTTGGGCTTGGGCCTGCGTTTGCCACAGGCTGTAGGCGTAGGGGTCGGCGGTGCCGCTTAGCGGTGCTTGCGGCAGAATGAGCGCGATGAGCGTCATCAAGCCCACCAACACACACAGCACAGCCAACACGCCATCGCTGGTGAGGAACAGCCACAACGCACGCCACGAATCGCGTTGTTCGAGGGGGTCGGCGTAATTTTGCGGCGGCGTTTGTTGCGGAAAGTTCATGGGCGGTTCAGGTGCGGTTTAACCAGCGTTCATGGCGCGCTAAACCGAAGACGCAAGATTATAGAAGGCCAAATTCTGGAGTAGAGGCTTTAGCTGGTTAGGAATGCTGCTACAGCATTGCGTCGAATTGAGTGCGTAACCGGCTAAAGCCTGGAATCCATCAAAGGACAAGACATTTATGAAAACAAAAAGACTCTTAGTAGCAGCGGCAGCCATCGTGGTGTTGTCGGCTTGCTCAAATTTTTCGTTGCGGTCGCCGGTGGTCGTTAATTCGGGCAACCGCACAACACAAAACCAGACAGCGGAGCAAGCCAACGGCGAGACCGTGCGCGTCTCTGCGCCTGCCGCACCCACTGTGGCAGCCACGCCCACCGCCATCCCCGCCGCCGAGCGCGCCCAGTTCGATAGCGAAGAGGCGGTGTTGGTGAACTTGTATGAGCGGGTGAACCCGGCGGTCGTCTCGATTGCCATCGAAGAGCAAGTGAAGACCCAGCAAGGCAATGTAGAGCGTCAGGCAGGCGCAGGCTCTGGCTTTGTGATTGACACCGAGGGTTATATTGTGACCAACAACCATGTGGCCGAGGGCGCGGCTGGCCTGATTGTGCGCTTTAGCGACGGCACCACGGCCCGAGCCGAACTGGTGGGCAACGACCCCGACAGCGACTTAGCGCTGTTAAAAGTAACCCGGCCCGCAGACCAATTGGTGGCCGTGCCGCTGGGCAATTCTGATGGATTGAAGCCAGGGATGAAGGTGATTGCCATTGGCAACCCGTTTGGCCTGGAAGGCACCATGACGACGGGCATTGTGAGCGCGGTGGGGCGCACCATGCCCGGCGCGGGCACCTACACCAACCCCGACATTATTCAGACCGACGCCGCCATTAACCCCGGCAACTCGGGTGGGCCGCTGCTGAACAGCAAGGGCGAGGTGATTGGCGTGAACACGGCCATCCGCACCAACAACGAGGTGGGCACGGGCCAACCCAGCAACAGCGGCGTGGGCTTTGTGGTGCCGGTCAACACGGTCAAGTTGGTGGTCGCGGCCATTAAAGCCGAGGGCCGCGTGCGCTACCCGTATTTGGGTCTGGGCGGCGGCGTTAGCGTGGTAAGCGTGGCCGACGAGCTGAAGCTGCCGGTGAAAGAAGGTGTGTTGGTGCAACGCGTGTTGGAAGGCGGCCCGGC
>JAYTNY010000127.1:0-5586 GCA_043748055.1 Roseobacter sp. | reverse complement strand
GGCGCAATGGGCGCAATGCGCGAGCGGCCATACGCCACCACGCCTGCCAGCGCGGCCAGCACCAGGTTAAACCCAACAACGCCGAACTCGCCACGTGTGATATGCAGCCCTGCTCCCAACACCACGATGACCAGCAAACCGAGAGCCGCCCACACAGTAAGCCGGGGCTGAATGCGGGTGAGGCTGGGCAGCACCAGGCCCAACGCGCCCAACACCTCGGCCACACCAATAAATCGCACCAGCCCTTCGGGCACAGCAGTGACCCAGGCCATCATCGGCTGCAACGCAGCAATAGGCTGCATCACTTTTTGGACACCGGTCATCAAGAACAAAGCAGCCAGAAGAATTTGTAGAACCCATAGAACGATTTTCATGTTTGTTTCCTTTTCCTTTTGTGTTTTTTGCGAACTTAAAGTTGTGCATAGCGTAACGCAGCCTGTCCCTTGCAGTGTCCCTAGCCAGTTGCCTATCTTCAAATCACACGGGGTTTTGCAAAGCCGAACGCAGGTGACGCGGATTTGACGGATCAACACGGATTAGAACCGGATAAATTCAAGCAATCCGCGTCATCCGCGTTCTAATCAGAACGGATAACGCGCCAAATTAATTCACCCGCAAGGCGACAAGGTTATGAGAAGGATCGCGCACGGCCCAGCTATCGGCGCTCTCGCTCAGTGGCGCATCGGCTGCCCGAATGCGGTTTAACACCGCGTCTAGCGCAACTTGATTGGGCAACACGATTTCGTAGCTGAGCAGCCGCGCCGCAGTTTCCGGCGGCGGTGGCACACCTACACCCGCCCAGGTGTTCATGCCGATGTGATGGTGATACTGGCCCGCGCTGATAAAACTGGCCGAGGGCATTTGTCCGGTTGGCTCAAACCCCAGCACACCCAAATAAAACTTATTTGCGTCCGCAATATTAGCCACTTGCAAATGAATGTGGCCCATGTCCGTCGCATCGGGCAGGCCGTTCCACGCTGGCTCGTCGGCGGTCAGTTCGCTCATCACGCCGCGCACATCCAACGGATTCGTCCCGCCGATTAGGTTGCCTTGCGCATCAAACCAAGTCTCGCGCGAGCGGTCGCGATACATCTCGATGCCGTGCCCATCCGGGTCGGACAAATACAACGCCTCGCTGACGAGGTGATCGGACGCGCCGCCGAGTGCAGTGCCACTATCGAAGAAGTGTTGAATGATGCGTGCCAAATCTCGGCGGGTCGGCACGCGCAACGCAAAGTGATACAGCCCGGTGGCGCGCCGCACCAGCCGCGCCCCGCTGAATTCACGCAGGCGCAACAACACCCTGTCGCCAGCACCCAGCGCGGCGGTGTCGTTTGTCTTGTTCAGCAACTTCAGGCCAATGCTGTGCTGGTAGTAATCCAACGACCGCGCCAAGTCGGCTACGCTCAATGTCACCGCGCCGATGTGTGTTTCCGGCGCAATGACTTTTTCGAGAACTTGAGTTGATGTAGAAGTAGTCATCGTTTTTTTACCTCTTGGGTAAAGATTAGCACCTTCCCGTCCCTTCGGGTGTCCCTTCACTTGATTGAGAAATGCGGTAGACCGCTTGCAAAAGTCCATTCGCACACAGCGCTCGTAGGGGCGCAGCATGCTGCGCCCCTACTTTTGCAAGAGGTCTATTAAGCCGCAGGGCCGCCAGACCAGCCATACAGCCGCTCTTCGGCAATCCGGCCCTTCCGCCAGAGGGCAATGGTGACAAACTCACTCTTCACCACCGCACCGTTCGGCAACTTAAGTTCAAATGTTCCGGTTACGGCTGTGTAATCACCCTGCCCAAAGCGAATGGGGTGAGCAGTAATGATCAAATCGCCATTCTGCAAGCTGGCCTGCGAAGCACCAACATGTGCATCAATTCCTGTGGTGCTTGAACCGTCCGGGTAATACACCACCACATCATCGGCGTGCAACTTGCGGAACAGATCCCAGTTTTTCTTGTTCCACGCCTCAAAATCCAAAATATCGAATGCCTTCAGATTCGCTTCCACCTTGCGATCATCGTGTTTGCCCTCACGGCCTTTGGGCGGATTGCCATCGTCGGCGCTGACTGGCAACGCTGAGAAAGCGCCTGCAAGCACGGCCCCTGCGCCACCCACTACACTCGTCCGAAGTATTTGTCTGCGGCTAATCGTCTTCATGATTTTTATCCTCCAACTATCGAATCTCAAACTGATTGATTACCCTCGCTTGTGCTCGGGTTACGGTCTTAGCCTAATCCGCCAGCGTCCTTGCTGGTGTCCCTTGCTCAAACACAAATGATGTTGAACGTGTCCCTTCATCAGTAGGGACGGAGATGCCCTTGTAGAGCTACGCTTCGGAACCCCCGACCCCTAAAGGGGAGTCGTCGAGAAAATCAACGACTCCCCCTTTAGGGGTCGGGGGTTCCGAAGACAAGCGCATTGCATGAAAGAAACGTCGATCCTTTAGCCAGAATGTCCTAACGTGGTGCCTATGGCATTCGCCAAATGCTTCACCTTTACAAATCTCAATTCATACATAGGCATAATCAATCGCCTTGAATTCACTCGCGCTTCACTTCCTCGGTTCACCCGCCTTTACACGCGATGGCGCGCCCATCTCGCTGACCCGCGCCAAGAGCATTGCCCTGCTGCTGTATTTGGCCGCCACCCGCCGCAGCCAGCCCCGTGAGCGCGTACTAGATTTGCTCTGGCCCGAAAGCCTGCCCCAAGCTGCCCGCAAAAACATGCGCAACATGCTGTGGGAGATTGGCGATGTCCTGGGCGATGGCGTGCTGATACAAGATGGCCTTACCCTGTCGCTTGCACCCGCAGTCAACATAGATATTCATGCGTTTGAGGATGGTTTACTGCTGTTGCAAAGCAGCGGAGCTGCCGCGTTGGAGGCCGCCACCGCGCACTATCGCGGCACGCTGGCGGATGGCTTAACCGTTCACGAAGCGCCTGAGTTTGAGCTGTGGCTGGCAACCGAGCGCGAACGCCTCGCCACGCTGTATTTGCGTTTGTTGGATCGCATCATCGCCTTGCACCAGGCCGCGGGCAATTGGGACGCAGTTGTTAGCCAAGCCCAACGTGCGCTGGCCGCCGACCCACTGCGCGAGGCCACTCACTTGGCATTGATTGAAGCCAACATGCAACTGGGGCAGCGCCCACAAGCTATGCAGCAGTATGCAGCGTTGGTTGCAACCCTGCGCAAAGAGTTAGATGTTGAGCCATTGCCCGAAACCACTACGCGCTATGAGGCCCTCCTTGCAGGCGCGCGTGCGCCGCAAGCCCCATCCCCCCAACGCCCAGCCCCAACGCCCACACCAACGCACGAAGCCTTTGTAGGCCGCACCGCCGAACTGACAACCTTGAAGGAAGAACTGATCCGCGCCACGCAAGGCACCGCCCGCATCGTGATGATCAGCGGCGATATGGGCATGGGCAAATCGCGGTTGTGGCAGCACTGGGCCGAAACGCAAGCTGGCAACGTTTGCGTTCTGGCGACCCACGCGCTGGAGACCAGCGAACCTATGCCGTTCGCGCCACTGCTGGCGCTGTTTCGGCAACCCGGCTCGGTGCAGGCGTTGCTCAAACCACCGTCGGCGCTCTCGACCATCTGGCTGGCGGAACTGGCACGCTTGCTGCCGGAAATTCGTGCGAGTTGGCCGCAGTTGCCGCCGCCGCTGGCTGTGCCGCAATCCGAAGAACGTGGGCGGTTGTTGCAAGCCCTCACCGAAGCGCTGCGTGCATTGGCAACGCCCGCCCTGGTGCTGGCGATAGACGATTTGCATTGGGCCGACCCGTCTACGTTGGACTGGCTGGTGGTTTTAGCAGACCAACTGCGCCAAACTATGCCGCTCTTAATCATCGGCACCTATCGCCCACAAGATGCGCCCGAACGCTTGATGCAGATCATCGCGGGTTGGCAACGCAAAGGCCAGGTGCGCAGCATCGCCGTGCCGCACCTGAGCGACGACGAAGCCTATCGTCTTCTTGCGGCATACGACATCAACCCAACCCAAGAGCAAGCCGCGCACTGGGTGCGCCAAAGCGGCGGCAACCCGCTCTTTTTGATGGAGCTACGCCGTGCGCAAACAAATGACCCACCCGATGATTTGGCGGCGTTGGTGCGGGCGCGCGTGCGCACCACTGTGCCGGCCTTTGCACAACAGGTGTTGCAAGCCGCCGCCGTGTTGGGCAACCAGGCGCGCTTTGCCACGCTGCAAGAAACCAGTGGCCGCAGCGAAAACGAAACGGTGGATGCGTTGGACGCGCTGACCTCGGCGGCTGTGTTGAAGGCGCAAACAGATGTCTATAGCTTTGTGCATCCATTGGTGGGCACAGTGGTTCGGCAAGATTTGACGGCGGCGCGGCGTGGGCTGTTGCATCGGCGGGCGGCTGTGGCATTGGAGCGCGAGTATGCGCCGAAGCCCGAACGCATCGCGGCGCAGCTTGTGGAGCACTACGCCGCCGCTGGCGCACTCAAGCAGGCCGCGCATTACGCCGAGTTGGCCTCGGAACAAGCCGCAGCTATCGGGGCCAACATCGAAGCCGCCCAATTTGCGCGGCGCGCGCTGGCCTGGGAGCCAACCCCGCAACGTCAATTGCAACTGGGCGCGTCATTGGCAATCTCTGGCACTTACGACGAAGCTAAGCGCTATCTTGAGCGGGCGGTAGGCGAACTGGAAAGAGAGGACGATGTGGTTGGCCTCACGCGTGCGTTGTTCATGCTTACGCTCATCAGTGTCGCCACCAGCCGCCCACAAGAGGGGCGCACCTGGTTGGCACGTGTGCCTATGGAGCGCGTACAACACATTGCGCCGGAAGTTAGCGCGCAAATATATTTGATGATGGGGACAGTGGAGCGCCAGAGCCAGAACTACGCTGCGGCAGTGGCCTACATGGAGCGTGCGGCGCAATTGGCGCGGCAGCAGCAGATGTTTTCGATGGAAGCAGAAATTGCCTTTGAGCGCGGCAACCTGCTGGCGGATGATGGTGAGCGCAGCGGGGCGTTGGCGGCATTTGAGGAAGCGGTGCGGCTGGGTCAGGTGCATCCCAACCCCACTGTGCTGGCGATGGCGAATAACAACCTGGCCTATCACACATTGCAGACCGGAGACACGGTGCGTGCGAGAGAACATTTGCAAGCCGCCGTAGCGATAACGGAGCAACACGCGCTAAGTTTCCATTGGCAATATGTGCATAGCACACAAGGCGAGATTGCGTTGGCCGAAGGCGCGTTGGATGAAGCCGATGCCGCTTTTGCGCGCGCGTTCGAGGCTGCGCAAACCTGGGGCAACCGCGTGCACATGGCGAATGTGCGAATCAATCAAGCCTATGTCGCCCATGCCCGCCATCAGCCCGAACAAGCGCGCGCACTTTTGGACGAGGCGCAAGAATTATTAGATGGCTCGGTGGACCCGTTTGTGCGTAGGAAGATAGCGCTGGCTGAAGAGGAGTTATCGGGTGCTGGATGATTCTTGATAGTCGCAAAGTTTTTTTCTTTGCGCTTTTGCGTGAGAAAACCTGCGGTAATCAGGACACTTGGATGTAGTAGACCTCTTGCAAAAGTAGGGGCGTAGCATGCTACGCCCCTACGAACGCT
>JAYTNY010000126.1:0-17104 GCA_043748055.1 Roseobacter sp. | reverse complement strand
ACATCAACACCGACATCAGCAATTGTGACGCGGGCGCAAGCGCCTCGAACGAATAGGCAGGCACGGCCACAAAGCCAGCCGTGCGCGCTGCAACCGATTGAAACGCGCTGAGTTGCAGCCGCCGCGCAAAGGTCTCGTTGGCTAACGTGTGCGTGGGCTGGCCCTCGGCCACAAACAACCCCACAGTTCCAATCAACACCAGCACCAGCGCCGTAACCAACGTAAGCCGCGTGTGCAAGCTGAGGGCGCGCGCTTTGGCCTTGCGGCTTGGGCCTGATTTGAAACGCGAGAGCGATTGCTCCAACAGATCGCTGAGCACAGGGATGCCCAGGCCGCCCAGCACAATGAGCGTGCCGAGGATGAACAACGTGCTGCCATCGTTGGGAATGCCGCCAAAGGCCCTGCCGCTGGCATAGGGCGCGTTGGTGAATAAATCAAAACCGGCGTTGCAAAACGCAGAGACGGCATGAAACAAGCCGTACCACAATGCCCGCGCATCGCCCAGCTCGGCCCGCCAGTTTAGCCACAGCAGTGTGGCACCGATAACCTCGATGACGTGCACGCCGATGATGACGTTTCGTGTGAGCCGCAGCACCGCGCCGGGCCGCACCAGGCCCATCGAATCGGTGATGGCGAGCCTGTCTATCAGCGTGATCTTGCGGCCCAGCAATGCAAAGATGACAGCGGCCAGCACCATAAAGCCCACGCCACCCGTTTGAATAAGAATGAGCAAGATGAATTGACCGGCAAGTGTGAGATCGGTGGCAGGCGTGATGATGGACAGCCCAGTGACCGTGAGGGCCGACACGGCGGTGAACAGCGCTTCGTTTAAGTGCAACGGGCGGGTGCTGGCGAAGGGCAGCAGCAACAACGCAGTGCCCATCAGCACCAACACCACCAAGCCCAAGATGAGACGGAGAGACGTAGGAAGGCGCTTCAGAGGTTCTCTACCTTGCGTATGCCCACGTTCGGACCAATGACGACCAGCACATCGTTGGGCTGCACCACAAACTCGGCGCTGGGCATCAATGTCATGGCCTCGCCACGCTTTACTACCAGCACCGTCACGTCGTACTCGCCGCGCAAATTGCTTTGGCGCAGGGGTTGGTTGATGAGGCAGTGTGGGGCGACAATCTCGCTGATGCTGTGGGTGTGACCCAGCGGAATATGGGCCACGGCGTTGGGCGAGGTTAGCTCGCGGGCCAGTTGCACCCCGGCGTCTTTCTCTGGCTGCACCACTTTGTCGGCACCTACGCGCTGCAAAATCTCGCGCTGCTTTTCGCTCAGCGCTTTGCAAATGACACGGCGCACGCCCAATTGTTTTAATGCCACCAGCGTCATCAGGTTGCTCTCAAAGTTGCTGCCGATGGCGACGATGACCGTGTCGAACGCCGCAATGTCCACCGCACGCAAGGCATCTTCGTCCGTCGCGTCCAATGCCACAGTCTGGGTCACATCATCGGCATAGCGCTGCACCAGGTCTTTGCTCTGGTCAATGCCCAGCACGCTGTAGCCCTGGCTCTCCAACATTAGCGCAAGATTGGCGCCAAAGCGGCCCAGACCAATGACGGCGAATTCTTGGGGATGTTTTGCCATATCGGCGGATAGCCTGCTGGAATTAGATAAATGTTCTGTGAGAAAAGAGGGCTAATCCTTGACTTTGCTACTCGGTCTTTGTTACAGTGCGGCTCGTTGTTGGGGAGTAGCCCACCTGCACCAAGCAGGAATCGCGCAGTCGTCAATACGAAGATGCAAATCTTCCGGCTGCCCGACAGAGATCAAGCAAGATCAAACTGAGGCGAGACCATCATGGAATTCAAGTGTCCGTGATGGTCTTGCTTTTTGTTGGGCCATCATCGTCACATCGCTATTGCTCGGAGCGCTTTCGCTGTAATCAGCGCGGCGCTTCGAGCAATACATAGGGGCATGAATGGATGCAATAACGTTAGTCTTGTTTGTGATCGGTCTGGGGTTACTCATCGTCGGCGCAGAGGCATTGGTGCGCGGCGCGTCTAAGCTGGCGGCAGCAGTGGGCATCTCGCCATTGGTCATTGGTCTCACCATCGTGGCCTTCGGCACCAGCGCACCCGAAATGGCGGTCAGCGTTTCATCTGCGCTGCAAGGCCAAGCCGATATTGCGGTGGGCAACGTCGTGGGCAGCAACATCTTCAACGTGCTGTTTATTCTCGGCATTTCGGCCATCATCGCGCCGCTCGTTGTCGCCAAACAGTTTATTCGGCTCGATGTCCCGATCATGATCGGTGTGTCGGTGCTGGCCATGCTCGTCGGTTTGGACGGCGTCATCAGCCGCATCGAAGGCGGCTTCCTATTCGCAGGCATTGTGGCCTATACCGCATTCCTCATTCAGCAAAGCCTTAAAGAAAAGGCGGCCAAAGTTGCGGCTGGCCCGGATGAGTTTGACAAAGAGTACAGCGACAAACCCAAAGGCGGACTGGATTACGCCAAGAACATCGCGTTCATCGCTGTGGGCCTAGTCCTGTTAGTGCTGGGGTCGCGTTGGTTGGTGGATGGGGCTATAGCCATCGCCAAAACACTAGGCGTTGATGACGTAGTCATTGGCTTGACGATTGTCGCTGCGGGCACTTCGCTACCCGAAGTCGCCACGTCCATCATCGCCACTATCAAAGGCGAGCGCGATATTGCAGTGGGCAATGTGGTAGGCAGCAACATTTTCAATATCCTCGCTGTGCTAGGCCTTTCATCGTTAGTGGCTCCCAATGGCCTGCCAGTTGCACCCAGCATCGCCGCCTTCGACACGCCCGTGATGATCGCCGTGGCACTGGCCTGCTTGCCCATCTTCTTCACCGGCTGGACCATTGCGCGCTGGGAAGGCTTCGTTTTTCTGGGATACTACGTGGCCTACACGGTCTTCCTCATTTTCAATACCACTCAGCACGCCGCGCTGCCTGCTTTTAGCACTGTCATGATGTTCTTCGTCGTGCCCATCACAGTGCTCACACTCGCCATCACCACGGTTCGTGCATTGCAGCAACAAGGTGTGTTGAAGCTCGGAAGCCAGTCCACAGGTATCAAGAAATAAGTTTTGACAATGCCCCCAGCCCCTTAAAAGGGCGGGGGTTGGCCCGCATGAAGCACGACACACACCCACAGGCGGCGCACGCCGCATCAAAAATACCCAGCATTGCGCTGGGCTGGCTGCTGGCGCTTTTGCCCGCTGCTGCCTTTGCCTTCTTCGCCGCCCAACTGCCAGCCCTCAGCAAAGGTGATGCCTTAACCTGGAGCCTCAACTGGCTGCCCAGCCTCGATGTGCGCTTTGGCTTTTATTTGGATGGCCTGAGCGCTTTGTTTGCGCTGCTGGTCACCGGCATCGGCGCAGGTATTTTGGTTTATGCGGGCTATTACTTTAGACATGAGCCGGGAGCCGAGAGCCATGAGTCATCAAGCGCTGCTCCCGGCTCAAAGCCCATGGCTCAAAGCTCCTGGTTTCCAGTTGAGTCGCGCTTCTTTCTCTTTCTCATCCTTTTCATGGTCGCCATGCTCGGCCTCGTCCTCGCCGCAGACATCATCACGCTCTTTGTCTTTTGGGAGGGCACCAGCATCACCTCGTTTTTGCTCGTCGCCTATAAATACAAACTCGAATCGGCGCGGCGGGGTGCATTCAAGGCTTTGTTCGTCACCGGCGGCGGCGGCATTGCGCTGATGGCCGGTCTGTTGTTCGTGGCCCACATTGCGGGCAGCAGCGACCTCGCAAAAATTTTAATCAGCGGCGATGCGTTGCGCGCCAGCCCGCTCTATCCGGTCATGCTCAGCCTTATTGCGCTGGGGGCGTTCACCAAGAGCGCGCAGTTCCCGGCCCACTTCTGGTTGCCCAACGCCATGAGCGCCCCCACGCCCGCCAGCGCCTTCTTGCACAGCGCCACCATGGTGAAGGCAGGCATCTACCTCATGGCCCGCCTGTACCCCGCGTTGGGTGGCACCGAACTGTGGTTCTGGCTGCTCAGCAGCGCAGGCCTGCTCACCATGCTCACCGGCGCCATTATTGGCTTGCGCCAAAACGATCTCAAAGGCCTGCTCGCCTACTCGACGATTAGCCAACTCGGCGCGCTGATGCTGCTGATCGGCCAGAACACCCCCGAGGCATTTAAGGCCCTCATCGTCGGTGTTTTGGCGCATGCGCTTTACAAGGCGGCGTTGTTTTTGATCGCGGGCATCGTAGACCACGGCACTGGCACACGCGATTTGCGCGCGTTCGCCAAGATGAATTTGCACAAGGCCATGCCCCTTACGCTAGTCGTCGGCAGCATCGCCGCGCTCAGCATGGCGGGCCTGCCGCCGCTGTTTGGTTTCCTCGCCAAAGAAACATTGCTGGCCGCTGCCACCACCGAGGGCTTGCCCCTCATCGCCAGCATCGCCTTTCCCGTCATCGCCGTCATCGTTGGTTCGCTCATGCTGGTGCAGGCGGCCATCCTCATCATAGATACGTTCTTCGGCCAGGGTGTGCCAAGAGTTTCTTCTACACAGCTCGGCATAGTGGCGCAGCAGGTGCCACGCACCTCCGAGGTGCGTGGCACCTTGAGTCACGAAGCGCCGTTGGGGATGTTGCTTGCGCCTGCGATTTTGGCGGTGTTGTCATTGCTTTTCGCCCTCCTACCCAGCTTCACCTCACCTACCGATTCGCCCTTCGCCAAATTTATTGCCTTGGCCGCCGCCGATGCTTATGGCAACAAAGTCAAAGTCAACCTCGCGCTGTTCACTGGCTTTAACGTGCCGCTTGCGCTCAGCGGCGTGGCCATTGGCGTGGGCGCAATCATCTTTGGCCTGCGCAGCCGATGGGTGAATCGCGAGGCCTACGCCATCGAACCCAAGTTCAACGTGCGCCATGTTTACACTGCCACGCTGGCCGGGCTGGATCGCCTGGCGTTTGTTGCCACGCGCTTGCAGGGCGGCAGCCTGCGCACCTATCTCGCCATCATGCTCGTCACCATTGGCGCGTTGGTGGCCGTGTTTGGGCGCTTGCCGGTTGGGTCCGCGCCGCGCTTCAGCTTTGACGAGTTATCCCTGTTGCGCGCATTCAGCCTGCTCCTCGTCGTCGCATCTTCTGCGGCCAGTGTCGTTCTCAAGCGCGATCTGTTGGCCATTCTGGCGCTCGGCGCATCTGGTTTGGCGATGGCACTGCTCATCGCCCTCGAACCCTCGCCCGATGTGGCGCTGGTGCAAATCGTCGTAGATATTCTGACGACGATGTTGCTGCTGTTCGCATTGATGAAGCTGCCCAAAGATGGTGGCTTGCCGGGCGGGATCAAGGTCAAGCACTCGCCGCCGCACCGCCGGTTCAATTCGCGGGATGCGCTGCTGGCGCTCGGCTCTGGCCTCGTCATGGCCGCCATCTGTTTCTTTGCGCTCACCTCGCGCCCACGCCAGAGCCTCGTCACGCCCTACTACGAGCAAAACAGCAAACCCCTCACCGGCTCTGGAGACATCGTGGGGGCCATCGTCGTAGACTTTCGCGGCTTCGACACCATGATTGAGATCAGTGTGTTTGGCATGGCTGGGCTGGCCGTGTTTACGCTGTTGCAATTTGCGGCGAAAAAACATGAGGTGGAGAAGGAGAGAGGAGGAGAGGGGGAAACTATCTCCCCCTCCATCCTCGGCATCACCGGCCCCACCCTCTCGCCGTTCATTCGTGCGTTGGCGCGCATTGTGTTGCCGCTGGCGTTGGTCATTGGCATTACACACATGATTTATGGACACGACCAACCCGGCGATGGCTTTACGGCTGGGGTCATCATCAGCCTTGCCATCGGCTTTACCTATTTGGTGTATGGCCGTGAGGAAGCTATACAGCGCCTGCCCTGGGTGAACCCGCCCGCGTTTATCGGCGCAGGCATCCTTACTGTCATGGCTGGCTCCATCGCGCCCGCCTTGTTGGGTAGCACGTTTTTTGCTCCGTTCGATTTTGGTGATGCGCTTAAGCTGCCGCTGCCCGATGGTTTTTACATCAGCACGTCGTTTATGTTTGAAATTGCCATTTGTTTAGCCGTCATGGGCAGCACATCGTTTATGGTGGAGACGCTGACGAAGAAAAGTGATTAGTGAATAGGGATTGGTGAGTGAGCCACTTACCAATCCCTATTCACTAATCCCCAATCCCTATTCACCAATTACCGAAAATGGAAATCCTAACTTCACTCGCCATCGGCCTGTTGTTTGGCATTGGCATTTACCAGTTGCTGCAACGCAACGTTATACGCTCGGCGCTGGGCATGGTTATTGTGTCCAACGCCGTCAACTTGTTTTTGCTTTCGATTGGGGCCTACAACGGTGTAGTGGCCAGTTACGCCAAAGTAACCGGCCAGCGCAGCGACGCTTTGCCACAAGCCTTAATCCTCACTGCCATCGTCATCAGCATGGGCACGTTCAGCGTAGCGTTGGCCTTGCTGCGCGTGCTCACCGCGCGCTACAGCACCAACGACAGCGAGCGTATTAGCGAGTTAAAGCACTGAAAAGGTAAATAGGGAATGGGGATTTACGTAATCCCCATTCCCCATTCACTAATCCCTAATGAACTCCCTCGCCATCCTCCCCTTCATCATCCCGCTGACTGCGGCGGCCATTGGCGTGTTGCTGCACAAGCACTGGCGGGTGCAAGCGGCTTGGTCGCTCGGCGCGTTGCTCACTTCGTCCGCCCTCACGTATTACTTGCTATTTACCGTTTACACCACCGGCCAACCCATCGTCTTCCAAATGGGCGGGTGGGCCGCCCCGTTTGGCATCAGCATCATGGGCGATGTGTTGGGCGCGACGATGGCGGCGATGGTGCAAACCGTGATGGCCTTTGGCATGATCTACGCACTAGGCGCCAAAGACAGCGCCGTGCGCTACCCCAGCTTCTTGCCGCTGTTCCTCATGCTGTGTGCAGGCCTCACGGGTGGCATGCTGACGGGCGATATCTTCAACCTCTTTGTCATGGTGGAGCTAATTGTGATTACGGCAATTGCGCTGACCGCGATGAGCGATGACCGCTATGGCGCAGAGGCCGCTTACAAATATCTCTACATTTGCATCGTCGCCAGCATCACGTTGCTGCTATCTATTGGCTGCCTCTACATCGGCTATGGCACCCTCAACATGGCCGATCTGGCTTCTCGAATTGCTTCAAACCCAGAGCAACCCACGCTGTGGCTGGGCATCGTGTTTCTGTTCATCACGTTCTGCATTAAGAGCGCTGTCTTTCCGTTTCACTTCTGGCAGCCGGATTTTCATACAGCTGCACCCACGCCAGTCAGCGCCATGTTGTCGTCGGTGGTGGTCAAGTTGGGCGTGTATGGCTTCATCCGCATGACCACGTTGCTGTTCGTTCAGCAAGCCCCAATCATTCAAACGCTGCTCATCATTCTGGGCATCGCAGGTGTTTTGTACGGCGGCTTTGGGGCGCTGGGCACGCACAACGCCAAGCGTATGTTTGCCTACAGCACCCTGGCCCAAGTCGGTTTCATGCTCGTAGGGATTGGTTGGGGCACGTCGCTCTCGCTTGCGGCGGCCATTGTGTTCATCATCAACCACAGCCTCATCAAAAGCGCCCTGCTGATGCTGGCCGGTTATATGGCCAGCCGCGCACCGGTAAAAAGCGCCGCGTTTGAGGTGGTGCAAGGTATGGGCAAATACGCACCCGCTGCCGGGGTGTTGTTCTTCTTCGGTGGCATGGCGCTGGCAGGCATCCCGCCCATGAACGGCTTTATTAGCAAGTTGGCCTTGTTTCGCAGCGGCATCAGTGCGGATCAATTTGTGGCGCTAGCGCTGGTGGGCGTGCCCAGTTTAATAACGCTGGTCTATGTGATGCGAGCGTTCATGAAAATTTGGTGGGAGCCGCGCCACAGTGAAGAGAAAGTGAAGCCCTCTGGCGACAGCTTGCTCGCGCCTGCTGGGTTAATCGCTTTGTGTTTGGCACTGGGTATCTTTGGCGAGCCGCTGTTGCAACTGGCAACCAGCGCGGCAACTTGGGCGCTTGCGCCCGCGCAATACATTCAGGCGGTGCTGCCATCGGGAAGAGTTCGATGAGGATAACTATGTACATCGCTTGTCTGGTTTTGTTTGCTCAGGTGAGTTGCAATTCAAACATCACTCCCGTTGCACCCACTCGCACAGCTAATTTAATTGAGACCGCAACACTTCCCACCACGGCTCCAACCCAATCAGTACGCAATCGAATCTATCGCGGCTTAGATAGCTACAACGAAAAGCACGCTTTCGAGGTGACATTCGATGAGCAAATTTGGGCGTTTGTAGAAAAGGATGAAGGTGGGCGTGACGGTGTTTTGCAATCGCGCGAGATAAAGAATTGTTGGATATGGCTCAGCGCTGGCCCGCTTGGTGCAGAACTTCTACACAACATATCTTTAGCGAGTGGCGAATGGAAAGTGAGCAGAGTTCAGCCATCCATTTTGATGTATTCGCAAGACTACAAGAACTTAGCGTTCATATTTGGCATCTCGCTTCCTAAGCCCTATGTTCAGAATGAACTCAGCGCGTGCTTGCAACAATCGGAGGACGTTCTCAAAACCTTCCGCGTTGTGGAGAAAACTTAAATGGCATACGCAACAACAACGGGTTTGCTCTTTTTAGTCTATCTGGCGCTTACGCAAAGTTTGCAACCCAGCAACATCGTCACGGGGGTGTTGATTGGGCTGGCAGTGAGCGCACTCATCAGGCCCAAAGGCGGCATTGCGCTGGCGAAGTTGCCCGGTGCCATCGTCGCGCTTGTGGTGTATACCGTGCGCTTGCTGATCGACATCGTCAAAAGCGGCATCACCGTCTCCGGCTACATCCTCGACCCCAAGCTGCCTATCCAGCCTGGTATCGTCGCCATCAAAAGCCACAGCAACAATGATGCCATCACCGCCATCAGCGCACACGGCATCACCATCACCCCCGGCGAAATGGTGATTGAGATTGGCGCCGATGGCACGATGTACACCCACTGCCTCAACGCCAAAGCCAGCGGCCAAAGCGGCGACGAGGCACAAGCTGGGCGAATTAAATTGTTGGAGAAAGTATTCGAGTGAATGGTGAATAGGGATTGGTGATTCGCAAATCACCACTCCCTATTCACCATTCACTTCAATCAAGTCTATGGATCAAATTCTCAATTTCGTCCTACACGCCTCGCTCATCATTCACCTCGGTTTAGTAGGCATTTGCGTTTACAAAGTGTGGCGCGGCGAGAACAGCGTAGACCGGCTTGTGGGAGCCGATGTGATTGGCACGATTGCGCTGGCGGTGCTGGTGCTCATTGGCCTCATCGAAAAGAACAGTTTGTTTATCGATGCCGCAGTCGGCCTGGCCGCGCTCAGCTCTATTGGCAGCATTGCGCTGGCAAAGTTTATTGCAGAGAGAAAGGTTCAGTAAGAGAGATTGGAGATTGGAGATTTATGCTCAATCTCCAATCTCCAATCTCCAATCTCTAATCTCCAAATGACCACACTTCTCCAACTCCTCGCCATCCTCGTCATCTTCATCGGCACGGCGTTCTCCGTCATCGGCATGGTGGGCTTTTTGCGCCTGCCCGATGTGTATACGCGCCTGCACGCCACCGGCAAAGTGAGCACGTTTGGCGTGGTCTTGCTCCTCGTGGCGGCGGCATTGCTCACACCGGTCGGTTGGGCCAAAGCAGTATTGCTTATTGCCATCGTTCTCATCGCTGGCCCGGTCGTATCGCATGCCATCGGCTCGGCGGCCTATCGCGTCGGTATTCCTATGAAACAAATGACGCGCGATGATTTAGCTCGTGATGTGGAGCTATAGAAGCTATATAGGATACTGTTCACGTGAATAGAAATTTGATTCCGATTACGCAAGAGACCGATATTCCCACTTACTATCGCGGCACCTCCATCGAGTTATTGCTGCGTTATCACAACTTAGACCAGCCTTTTGAGGTGTATACCAACGCAGTGTTGCTGGTTGGCATGTGCATGGATCATCGCAAGCACCTGCACATGCCCGACAACTTTGCCTACATCATTCGCTCGGGCGGGGCCAATTTGCGCTACAGCGAGTTTAAGGTCTCGTATGCCATTGGCGTGGGCAATGTGCGCGCTATTGCTGTGATCGGGCATACTAACTGCGGCATGGTGAATTTAATTTCCAAGCGCGAGGCCTTTATTCAAGGGTTAATTGACAACGCTGGCTGGGAGCGCGACCGCGCCGAAGAGCACTTTATGAACCTGGCCCCAATGTACGAAATTGACAACGAGATTGATTTTGTGGCGATGGAGGCCTTGCGCCTGCGAACCAAGTACCCCAAAGTTTTGGTTGCCCCCATGCTGTATAAGATCGAGGACAACTTGTTGTACTTGGTTAGGCAATAATTCTCAAAATATTCGATAAGGCCACAACAAGTTTGTGGTGATGTTCACCCAAAATCCAACCAGTGCAGCAAGCCCCATAAATCCCGTAAATGCAAACATAGCAGTTCGTGATTTGAGAAATGCTGCAGTTCCGATCACCGTAATAACAACACCCAACACGGGCATGCCGAAAAGCATTGCCATAAAAAGCGCAATATCAAGGAATTCTGGCAAATGCAATACACGAACGCCAGGGACAAGTAACGCCAAAAGCGCATACCCTAGCGCCAACCCAAACAAAAGGGGGTGCTGAGGGTGACGCATATTCAGTCGCGTCACGCGTATCACCAAGAAGCATGCACCCGCAGCAGAAACAAGCGCGATGCACAGCATCATTAGCCCAAATGTAACTTGATTCATATTTGAAATTAAACTTGATAAAGAATCAGTCTGCTCTACATTTACTGCGCGGCTAACCTTCTTGCTATCACCACCTAAAATGTCTTCATGAAAATCCTAATCTCTGCCGATATGGAAGGCATCTCCGGAATTACGCAGTGGGACATGGTGACACCCGGCCACGCCGAATATTCGCGCGGGCGGGCGCTGATGACGGGCGATGTAAATGCTGCCATCGCAGGTGCGTTTGAGGCCGGTGCCACCGAGTTAGTGGTGAGCGATGGTCACTGGGACGGGCGCAATATTTTGATCGAGGAACTGGACGCACGGGCCAAACTGAACACCGGCTCGCCTTCGCCGTTCTCGATGATGCAGGGCATTGACCAAAAGCTAGATGCAGTGATGCTGGTGGGCTACCACGCCACCAGCGGCATAGCCTTTGCAAACTTAGACCACACCTGGAGCGACACGCGCGTGCGCGCCGTGTTCTGGAACGGCCAACTGACCGGCGAGATCGGTTTGAACGCCATTGTGGCTGGGCACTTCGGCGTGCCCATCATTTTGCTGAGCGGTGACCAGAGCGCGTGTGCTGAAGGCCAGAAGCTGGTGGGCGCGGCTTTGGAAGTCGCCATCGTGAAGCAAGCGACCAGCGAGTTTGCGGCAGAGTGCCTTTCGCTCGAAGCCTCGCGCCAACTCATTCGTGAGGCCGCCGCGCGCGCCCTCCACAAGCATGCCAAAGCCAAAAGCACCAAGCCCTACAAAACCAAGACGCCCGCAACGGTAATGGTGGATTTTGTGCACGCTCGCCACGCCGACCGCGCCAACCTCATGCCCGGCACCCACCGCCTGAATGGCACGCAGGTGCGTTACACCGCGCCGGATGTACCGACGGCCTACCAGGCATTTAGAGCGATGGTGACGCTGGCGCGGGATTGAACGCCAGCGCCAAAATTTGGGGTAGCGAGATGACCGCCATGGCCTCGTGTGCGCTATCAAAGGTCACTTTGGGAATGTTGGCTTGTATGACCTCGGCAGTGGTATGAACGATTTCATCGAAGCGGGATTTGCCCAACTTGCGTGCACAGGTTAGGGTGGTTTGTCCAACGAATAAGGTGCGGTCGGCATCGGCTTTGAGTGAGAACACAACTTCGATGGTGAGGGCTGCGCTCAGTTGGCGGGCGGCGTGTTCAGGCGAAGCCTGCTGATTGGCCTCGATGCAAGCCAACCCTGACAAGCAATTGGCAATCGCCTCGATGCCAAAGCTTTCCAAGCCAATGCGCAACCCTTCCTCAAAATAACTGGTGGCTGTGGAAGCATCGCTTTGCTTAAGCGCAATACGGCCCAAGTGCCACAGAGCCTCATAGACCGAGAACGTTAATCCTTGCTCGCGATAGGCCGCAATGGCTTGTTGGAGCAGCGGCACAGCAGCCGCTAAATTGCCGCGTTGCTCGTGCAATTGAGCCATGCCCATGTGCGCACCCGCCAGCGCCACCGGGTCGGCGCGGGCAGCTTTGTTCAGCAGCACCTCGTTAAATGTGGCTTCGGCTTGGCGCAGCTTGCCTTGTTTTAGCTGGGCCATGCCTTGCGCCGGTGCTGTGATAAAAAAGTTGCGGGTAACGCCCAGTTGGTGGGCAATGCTGCGCAGTTCGGTGGCGTAGTTTTCGGCGGCGGCGTAATCGCCCACAATCTCAAAATGCAGGGAGATGAGTTGGCCGAGTGGGGTGACTTGATCGGCCAGCGAACTGGTTTGGCGGGCCAGGGCCAATGCACGGGTCAGGTAGCTCTCGGCAATGGCACGGTTGCCGGGGTAGCGGGCCATCATGCCCAGCGAGGCCAACACGCGGGACATGCCGCCGGGGTTGTTGGCTTGTTCATACAGCTGCAGGGCGCGCTTAAATTGGTCCATGCACCGGGGCTGCCCAATCTGCGAGGCCAGAAAGCCCGCACGAACATTGGCCGTCGCCAACATGTTCAGATCAACGTGGCTTGTATTCTCGCCTTCATCTACGCACGCCAGGGCGCGCTCAATCCAACTCAGGCCTTCTCGGTACAAGCCGCGTTGCAGCCAGTAATGAAACAGGCCAGTGGCTGTGCTGAGCGCAGCGGCAGCTTGGCCCGCCTCGGTGTGGTGAGCCAAAAGCCAGGCCAGGGCGGCGCGGTAGTTATCACAGTCGGCGTGAATGGCTTGCAGCACAGGCGTGGTGTTTGTGGCGATGGGTGAGGCGGCCATGGTTTGGATGTGCCGGGCAAAGTGTTGGGCGTGGGTGCGTTGGGTTGCTTCGGTGTGGCCGCGTGTGCCCAGTTGGGCCAGAGCAAATTCGCGCAGGGTCTCTAGCAGGCGAAAGCGGGCTGGGGCAGCTTCATCGCTGCTGTGTATTTTTTGGATGAGGTTGTGCGCGTGCAAGTTGCGCAGTGCCTCATCGCTCACGCCCAGTGCGCACGCGGTAGTCCCATCAAACCCACCCACAAACACGCCCAGGTTGGCAAACGCCTGTTGGGCATCGGGGCGCAATCGGTCAACGCTCCAAGCGATGGTGGCTTGTAGGGTGCGTTGGCGCGGGTCTAAATCTTGCAGGCTGGCCAGTGGCAAGGGCCGACCGTTTTCGAGGTGGTTGAGCAGGGCAGCCACGCTCAGGGTGTCGCAATGGGCCGCAGCCAGTTCAATCGCCAGCGGCAGGCCATCCAGCCGGGTGCAAATTTGGGCAATTTGGGTGGCCTGCACATCATCCAAGTCTGCCGCAAAGTGGGTGCGTTGGGCGGTAGCACGGTCTATAAAAAAGGCGGTGGCGGGCGCGTCGTTCAGGCGGGATGGGGTGAGCGGTTGGGTAAGTTCGGGCAGGGGCAGTGGGGCTAGGGCTACCACGCGCTCGGCGCGCAGGCCCAGTTTGGCGCGGCTGGTTGCCAACACGCGCAAGCCGGGGCAGGCGGCAACCCAATCGCCCACCAGCGGAGCCGCAGACAGCAGGTGTTCAAAGTTATCCAACAGCAACAGCAGGTCTTGGGGTTGCACAAACTCGCGGATTAGTTGGGTGGCGGGCTTGGCCTTGTCTTCGGCCAGGCCCAATGCCTGAGCGATGGCAGGGGCGAGGGCGTCGGATGTCTGCACGGCAGATAGATCCACAAAACATACGCCGCCTTGCAAGTTCGCGTGGATGCGGAGCGCGGCTTCGGCAGCCAGGCGCGTTTTGCCCACCCCCGGCGGGCCAACCAACGTGACCAGCCGAGCTTTTTTCGCCAGGAACAACTCGTGCAGGTGGGCCAGGTCGGCCTGACGGCCAAAGAATGGGTTGGGTGAGAAGGGCAACTGGCCGGGATAGTTGGGTGCGGGCAAGCGCAAATCTTGCTCGGCGATGGTGGCAATGCGGCCGGTGGCGAGATCGAGAAAGCCAGCCTGTTGATGCGGCGAAATTTGCAGCACAGCAATGAGTTTTTGAGCGACGGCGACAGAGATAGGACGGCGACCCACCACATAGCTGGCGTAGGTGGATTCGGAAACTTGAAGGGCAGCAGCGACTTGTTTTTGAACCAAGCCCAAGTCTTTGTGGCGTTGGGTTAGCCATTCGCGCAGAGAGAATGAACGTGACATAGCAAATGTAATGCAGAAGTAGCGCGTGTACGGGTTTTGTACAGAAAGTTTAGCAGGCAACGCCTCGCTTTTTGTTAAGGGGTTTGCTTGAATAGATCATGCTTCCTCAAAATATGAATATCACCGAACCGACAACCCCAGCAACCCCAGAGTTGCCGCAGACGGTCGAAAAGAATACGGTGCCGAATGCGCTCACGTTTTTCTTGCGGCATCAGCCTTTGCGCATGATTTTGCCTGCTATCGCAGTGTTGCTGCCGCCACTTAATCTGGTGTTGCTGCGTGGCTGGCGGCTCAACATCGTGCGCCGTATGGGCACCAATCAACCCATCTACCTGCCCGATGTGAGCGAACTGGGCAGCCTGATTCGTGGCGGCGTTGTGCTGTGGGCTATGACTGGGTTGTTCATCATTCCGCATGTTGCGTTGTTGGGTTTGTTTGGCTTTGAGGGCGTTCAGGCTTTTTTGCAGGTCATAGATTGGGTGTATCAACGGCTCATTTTGGGTCAGCAACCGGTGGATTCATTCGGTAAGGTGATGTTTGGCATCGTTCAGGCGTATGGTTTTGCGCTGGGCATCCATGCGGCCTACCAGACCATAAGCTGGCCCACCTATCGAGTCGGCATGATGCGCTATGCCATTACTGGCGATTGGCGCAAATTCTTCGATCTGCGCCGCAATGCCAAATTGGGGGTGATGCGCTACCGCAGTGAATTTCTGGAGGCCTTTTTTGTTACGCTGGGTGTAGATACGTTGCTGGGGTTAGCAACCACCACGTTTGCCTCCGTTGTCGTCGGTGTGCCGCTCATTCCGCTGCTCATTGTGCCATTGCTCTACACCGCCAATGGCTATTTGTGGGGATGTGTTACACAGCGGTTGCGGGTGGATCGGGAGATTGAATAAACGGATAAACGTTAAAGGAAGGAAATGAAAATCAAATCATTTATCACAGTTGGGGCCTTGTTGTTACCTACGGTGTTTAGTCACCACTCCGTTGTGTGGGCCGCGCCAAGTCGGCTGTTGCCGAGTGCGCCAAAGATCGCTGGCTTTCCGTTTAGCGATGGATTTGAGGGGGAGGCGTTGGGTGCGAATTGGTCGAGCAGTGTGACGGGCGAAGGCGTTGTCAAAATAAATACTGACTATCCACATTCCGGCTCAAAGCATGTGTTTGTTGGCCAGGAAGCTACAGGAGATGCACGTGCCGACTTGATTTTAGCTATTGACCTTTCGGGAAAGACAGATGTCGTGCTGGATTTTTGGTGGCGAGCCAGTGGCGCTGCTCGCAATACCGAGGATGGTGTTTATATTTCTGATAATGAAGGTGCAAGTTGGACTCGCGTATATGACCTGTATGGCCGCTCGCCGAGTTACAGTCGTGCATATATCAATATATCTGCAGCGACAGCGGCAAACTCATTAGCTTTGAACAACAAATTCCAGATACGAATACGCTATGAGGCTGGCAACTTGGCGACAAATACCGGAGACCCTTTTGATGGTTTGGTCATAGATGATCTGAAGTTAGATGTTCGATCATCAAGTCAGGCCACATCCTTATTACAAGAGGATTTTGAAATAGGTATCTTCTCTCAGGGCTTTTATCCTCAAAGCACAGGAGTTGGCACAACACAAATTAACGAAGACTACCCAAGCCGTGGCACGAAGAGCCTTTTTGTAGGGCAGAAAGCAGGCGGTATAGGCACTGCTGACCTGATTTTGATTGTGAATTTGTCTGGCAAGACTGATGTAACTATGGATTTTTGGTGGCGGGCGAGTGGCTTTGCCCGCAATGGGAATGATGGTGTTTATATCAGTGCCGACGAAGGGACGAACTGGACCAAAGTTTATGATCTATTTGGTCAATCTCCAAATTACGGGCATGCCTATATCAACATAGCATCAGCAGCATCGGCAAACGCATTAGCCCTGAACAGTAAGTTTCAAATACGCATCCGTTACGATTCGGGGAGTTTGGCAACAAATGGCGGAGACCCAGAAGATGGATTGGTTATTGATGATTTGCGAATGAATACTCGGTCAACCAATCAGGCGACATTTCCACTGCAAGATGATTTTGAGTCTGGCATCTTCGTTCAAGGTCTGTATCCTCAGAACATTGGTGCTGGAGCAACGCAGATTAACTCAGACTATGCCTTTAGTGGTAACAAGAGTGTTTTTCTGGGACAGAAAGCGGGAGGGAATAATGCAATCGCAGACTTAGTTTTAGTAGCGGATTTAGCTAACCAGAAGACCGTATATTTAGATTTTTGGTGGCGAGCAAGCGGTTTTGCACGTAATGCCAGTGACGGCATTTACATTAGCGACAACGAAGGAGCAACTTGGACCAAAATCATTGATCTATTTAGCGGTGTTGAAAACTTCAATCACGTTGTCGTAGATTTGGCGAAAGCCTCTTCAGCAAACGGGAGAGCATTGAATAGCAAGTTCCAAATACGTTTTCGCTACAAGTCTGGCAACTTTGCGACAGGATTCGGTAACCCAAACGATGGGATCATTGTTGATAACATCCGTTTGGGTGCTAACAACCCTGAAAAGAGTATCTATTTGCCCTTTGTGCGCAAATAGTCTGTCTAGGAATCGGGTCGCCCTGGGCGACCCGACTCTCCCCAAACAAATTTTTCACATCCCCCTACTCAAACTCACCACATCTCCTAAACATCCACTGGCCGTCAGAACGTAAGAGTTCAGACTAAGGGTTTGGCAAACAATAAGTTGTTCGTTTGTGGCACGCGAATTCGATTTTGGCCTTGTTTTTCGACGTTTCCGAGTAGGCC
>JAYTNY010000125.1:0-6622 GCA_043748055.1 Roseobacter sp. | reverse complement strand
CAAGATGCAGCCCTGGCCCTGCGCATTGCCGAAGATTTGCAAGGCGCAGGCTGGGCGGTATGGATTGTGCCCGACAGCATTTTGCCCAACTTGCCCCAGCAGCCAGCGCAACGGACATGCAACTTGCCGAGGCTTATAGAAAGCGCGGGGACGAGTTTTGGAACAAGCGCGAGTTTGCACGGGCCATTGCTGAATTCGATTCGGCCATCCAGCTTGACCCTCGTAACGCTGAAACCTATTACTGGCGCGGTTGTTGCTATAACTGGCTAAACAACGAAGATTTAGCGCTGGCCGACTTTACCCGTGCAATTGGACTGAATGCCAATGAGGCCAAGTATTGGAGGCAACGCGGCGTGACCTACAATCGAAATAAAGACTACGACCGCGCCATCGCTGATCAATCCCGCGCCATTGAGCTTGATCCTAAGAACTCTGATTTCTATTTGGAGCGTGGGAAGTCCTATAACGAAAAGAAAGACTACGACCACGCCATCGCTGATAAATCCCGCGCCATTGAGCTTGATCCTAAGAACGCGCAGTATTACTACTCTCGAGGCAATAGTTATAGCTGGAAAAATCAACGGGTGCTTCAGAAAGCCGATTACCAAAAAGCTGCCGACTTAGGTCACGCTGAAGCCAGAGAAGCGTTGAAGAAGTTGTAGGCGTACATTTTTAATGTGGGGCAATCGCGTTACAAATCGCACTGCAGGCTGCCGTGGTAGGGGCGCAGCAGTGCTGCGCCCCTACGAAAATCTGCTGCGTGACAAAGTTCGCCCCTTTTAGAAATATGCTCACGCTGCGGCGCGTCTCTACAGTGGTCTTCGCCATACAATTCAGAAATGACCACGCCCCTACCCTCATCTGCTCAACCTCAACTTGCCAATCCTAATTTCACCGCGCATATGTTCACCCAAACCTGGGCGGCAGAACACGGCTGGCACGATGCAGGCATTCGCCCCTACGGGCCGCTGCACATCAGCCCATCCGCATCTGTCTTTCACAACGCCCAGGAAATCTTTGAGGGCATGAAGGCCTATCGCCGCCCCGACGGCCACATCAATTTGTTTCGGCCTTATGAGAATGCGCAGCGGTTTAATCTCTCGGCCCAGCGCGTTGCCATGCCAGAGGTGGACCCGGCGGTGTTTGTGAACACAATCGCCGAGTTGGTGAAACTGGACGAGGGCCATTTGCCCCGCGCCGCCAACGAGGCGCTGTATGTGCGGCCCACCATGATCGGCACAGGCGGCAAACTGGGCGTGTTCCCCAGCGACGCCTATATTCACTTTGTCATCCTCACCCACTCGCCCTACCACGCACAGGGCCTGAAGCTGAACTCGGCGTTCATCAGCCCAGAGCATGTGCGTGCGGCACACGGTGGCACTGGCGAGGCTAAGACCGGCGGCAACTACGCCGCCAGCATCGCCATGAACAAGCACGCCGCCGGGTTGGGCTACTCGCATGTGCTGTTTTTGGACAGTGTGCAGAAGCGTTTTATGGAAGAAGGCGCGGGCATGAACGTGGCGTTTGTGTATGGAAAGTCGGCAAAGCCGCGCTTGGTCACGCCAGCCCTCAATGGTGCCATCTTGCGCGGCATCACGCGCAAATCTATTTTGGCCTTTGCACCGGATATTGGCTACGACGTGGTTGAGGCGCATCTGGATGTGACCGAGGTGTTGCGCGATATCGAGCGCGGCGAGATTACCGAAGCCTTTGGCCTGGGCACGGGCGCGGTGATTGCGCCATTGGGCAAGCTAGGCTACTTGGGCAAAGACTACATCGTGGGCGATGGCATCGGGCCAGTGACGAAGCACATTTACCAGACGTTGACGGATATTCAGCATGGGCGGGTGAGCGACCCGTATGGGTGGACGCACAAGATTGAGGTGGCTTATAGACAAAGCAGTTAGACCTTGCACGAATCATTGTCGGCAAGACCCTAAAAATCTTTCGGCGCTGCGCCGCGAGACCTTTAGGGTCTATTTTTGCCATGTTTAATTGCGTTATCTATTAGGTGCTTTAGTTCAACGCCCATATCAGCGAATCGGGCAGCGTTGCGCGCCAGTGAATATATTGATGCCCGCCGCAGTATTCGCGGTAGCGCAACGGATAGCCTTTTGCCGTCAAGACATCACGCATGTGGCGGTTTGCAATAAGCCCGTGCATGATGCCATCCCGTTTGTGCTCTAGCGTGCCAATATCCATTGCAACCCGGATGGGCACAACGGGCTTTGATGCAATCTGTTGGGTAAGCCAGTCGTTGCCCGCCTCATCAAACATCACATGGTCCCAGTCTGAACCCATCGCGCGTTCCGGACTAAACATAAATCCACCCGCTTGAGAGACGACTGTCCCAAAGACATCTGGGTAGTTGAAGCCAACATACAGCGCCATCAGGCCACCCAGGCTGCCACCCGCAACCACCGTGTCTTCAGGACGATTTGTTAAACCATACGTGTCACGCATCCACGGCACAACTTCATATGCAATGGCCTGTGCTGCGCTGGTTGAACAAATCAGACTGACTGCTCTGTCGTCTGATGGGTCTATAAACACAATGGCCGTCGGCGGTATTCGACCGGCTGCAATCAGGTTGTCGGCGATGACGGGCACCCGCACATCATTGATGGATGTGTCCACATCAAACATCACCAATAGTCGCTCAATCTTTCCTGCGCCCGCTGTCTTGCCGGGCAGATAAATACGCAGGCGCTGCGTTGTGCTCAAGCCACTGAACGCTTGAGGGCAATCGAACAAACTGCCTTGGGGTGTTTGGGGGTTGCGTTCAGCCCATCGCTCATCAGGCGCATTCGGCAACCGCAACACCGAACGCGTAGTCCAATCTGTTTCAGTGTGTTTGTTCAGCGGGTCGGCAACAGCAGTCGCAACAAGATCAACCAAATCAATCTTATCCTCGGCGTCCGCCGGATGGATGAGCGGCATATTCGGCACGAGCTTGTATAGACAGCACAAATCATTGGGAACCAGAAACGTTCGGTAATAGACATTCGAATCAGCCAATCGCAACAAGCAGCTGTCTGAGTAGCTATTCCACCACCAGCCATGCAGCAATTCGCTAAGGATGACGACGTGGGTGACTGGCAGCTCGGCTTTCCACAAGAACGTCGCGAGTGATTGATCTGGCCGACCTTCAGATGCTTCAACCAATGGCGTGCCTAGCTGAGCAATATCATCCCAAAATGCCGCAATTGCTGGCTCTCCAAGATTTTGGTAATCCTTCTCTAGCTGCGCGATTCTTGGGCTTACGAAACCAATTGGGCGAGGAATCATGCTCAAAATTATCTGTTTACTGGCACGCTTTTGTCAATATTTGCATCAACTCTTCGCTAGTCAGCTTCACTGGGTTGGCCTGCATGCTGCTGGCAACCGCAGCCTTTTGCACCAACGCCTCAAAATCATCGGCACTCATGCCATAACCAGAGAAGTTGGAGATGTGTAACGCCGAGCACAAATTCATCAGCCACGTCGCACCATCTTGCAACGAGGCATGCACATTGCCGGTGAGGATTTTTGCGGCTTCTTCGTAACGCCGCAGAACTGGGTTCTGGGAATCGCGTCGTTGCAGGGCGTGGATGTTGGCTTGCCACACCAACGGCAACAAGCGGGCGCACACCGCGCCGTGTGGGGCGTTAAACATGCCGCCGATGGGTGCGGCAAAACCATGCACAGCACCCAATCCTGCATTGGCCAAAGCCATGCCGCCCAACAAACTGGCAATGGACATGTCTTCACGAGCGCTCGCATTCGTGCCCTCTTCGTAAGCGATGCGCAGCGAGCGGGCTGCACGCGTCATACCTTCGCGGCACAGCGCATCGGTCATGGGGTTGGCGCGCAGGCACACAAACGGCTCGATGAGTTGCGCCAGCGCGTCCATGCCCGTCGTAGCCGTCACGCTAGAGGGTAGCGCGTAAGTCAACTCGGGGTCAATCAGCGCCACGCGCGGCAGCATGAGCGGGCTGCGCAGGCTTGCTTTTACCTTGTGTTCGGGCGAGGCCAGTACGGCGTTACGCGTAGCCTCGGCACCGCTGCCTGAAGTGGTGGGAATGGCAATAAACGGTAGCGGAGGGTGTTTGATGGGTTGGGCGCGACCGATGACTTCGAGGTAATCCAACACATTGCCGGGGTTGGTAGCTAAGGCAGCAATGGCCTTGCCCGCATCGATGACACTGCCGCCGCCGATGCTGATAACAAGGTCGCAGCTATCTCGCAAGGCAAGTTGTCGGCCTTGTTGTGCAAGTTCTGTTGTCGGTTCGCCCAGCACAGTGAAGATTGAATAATCAAGAGTGCCTATGCGCAACGCATCGAACAAAGCGGCGTGGCGGTCGGGGTTGGAGCCAGTGACGACCAGCGCACGTTTGCCATACTCGGCAGCCAGCACGCCTATTTGCTTGAGTTTGCCTGCGCCGAAGAGGATGCGCTGAGCGGTGGCGAATTCAAAGTTCATAAAGTGAATAGGGATTAGTGAATAGGGATGGGTGATTTGTGCAATCACCCATCCCTATTCACTAATCCCTTGTACAAATAGATTTGTGTACTTCATCGCTTGTCTCGGCTCGGCCATCATGTCGGTCACAGCATCGCGCCAGCGCAGGTAGTGTGCGGTCTCGCGGTGCTTGAGTTGGTCATCGGGATGTTTGTAAATCTCGATAAGCAGAAAGCGCGTGGGGTCATCGGCTTGCTGAAGCACATCAAAGCGCAGCACGCCGGGTTCTTGGGTGCTGTTGCGCGCGTTATCCAGCGTTGCGGTTTGGAAAGCCTCAAGTTGATCTGGTTTGACGTGGACGTGAACATGAACGATGTGCATTTTTACGCAACCTTTCCTTTAACTCGTACGATTGCGAATCACCATAACGATGCCCACAATTAAGCAGACCACGCCGGGGATGGCGAGTAGCGCGGTTGGAAAAACCGTGCTGGGCACAATTCCGGCGATGAGCACCAATATGAGCGCAGCCGAAAGACAAATGACTGTAGCAAGATTGATGGGTTTTGTTGACATAGCAAAGTTCCTCCGTGACTAAAACAAGCAGGAAGATGTTAATCCATGCCCAACAAAATCACCAAATAAAAAAGGAAACTTGATGGCTTACCAATTGCTCACCAATATTCATACCCTCGTGACGATGAGTGGCACGCGCAACCAACCCATAGTGCCTATCCGAAACGCCGCTGTGCTCGTCCGCAATAACGTCATCGAGTGGCTGGGCACGATGCAGCAATTGCCGCAGGCGCTGACGGCGCTGGGCATCACCAACCTGACCAACACGGTGATTAACTTGGACGGACACATCGTGATGCCGGGGTTGGTGAACACCCATCATCACTTGTATCAAACACTGACACGCTGCATGGCGCAAGACAGCGGCTTGTTCAACTGGCTCAAAACGCTCTACCCCATTTGGCTGGGGATGACGAGTGAGGCGATCTACACGAGCGCCCTCACCGGCATGGCCGAGCTGATGCTGAGCGGCTGCACCACCGCCAGCGACCATCTTTATATTTACCCCAACGATTGCAGCATTGACGACGAAGTGCGCGCCGCCAAAGAGATTGGCCTGCGTTTTCATGCCACGCGCGGCAGCATGAGCCTGGGCGAAAGCAAAGGCGGACTGCCCCCCGACAAAGCCGTGGAAGACGAGGCGTTTATTCTGAAGGCCTCGCAACGCGCCATCGAACAGCACCACGATGCCCACCCGCACGCCATGATTCGCGTGGCCCTGGCGCCCTGCTCACCGTTTAGCGTAACGACGGATTTGATGCGTGAGAGCGCCCGCATGGCGCGGCATTACGGCGTGATGCTGCACACGCACCTGGCCGAGACGCGCGACGAAGACGCGTTTTGCATGCGCCAATTTGGTAAGCGCCCGCTGGATTACGCCAAGAGCGTGGAATGGCTAGGCAGTGACGTATGGTTTGCGCACGGCGTGCATTTTGATGGCGCTGATGCGCAACGCATGGGCACGTGCGGCTGTGGCGTGGCGCATTGCCCCAGCAGCAACATGCGGCTGGCCTCCGGCATTGCCCCAATCAAATTGATGTTGAACGCAGGGGTGAACGTGGGGCTGGGCGTAGACGGCAGCGCCAGCAACGACGGCAACCACTTGCTGGCCGAGGCCCGCCAAGCCATGCTGCTCTCGCGGGTGAACGACGAGAGCTTTGCGATGTATGGTGCGCAAAGCCCCTCCCCAGCAAGGGGAGGGGGCGCAACAAATATGTTGCGAGGGGAGGGGTCGGCGCTCAGCGCCTACGAAGCGTTGTGGCTGGCGACACGCGGTGGTGCAGCGGTGCTAGGCCGAGACGACATCGGCCAGCTTGCGCCAGGCATGTCCGCAGACTTAATCGCCATGAACTTGAACCGCGTGGAATACGCCGGGGCGCTACACGACCCACTGGCCGCCCTTCTGTTCTGCGCCCCGCGTGGCGTAGATTTCAGCATGATTAACGGGCGCGTTGCGGTGAAGGAAGGCCAACTGGCGACGCTGGCGCTGGGGCCGGTGATTGAGCGGCACAACAAGATGAGTGCGAGGTTGATTAACCGAGAGTGATCGGATCCCCCCGACACCTAAAGGGGAGTCGTTGAGAAAATCTACGACTCCCCTTTAGG
>JAYTNY010000124.1:0-7482 GCA_043748055.1 Roseobacter sp. | reverse complement strand
GGTTTAGGGGGCGGTTAACCTACGGCTGGCATACCGAGGATTTGACGAGCATCGCATCATGGCTCAAACTCAATACGAAACAACTATGCACTTCTCTCTTAAAAACAAGAAGTTAATTGTGACGGGTGCGACCAGCGGCATCGGGCAAGCCATTGCCATTGGCGCGGCGCAGGCTGGGGCCGATATTGCGTTCTGCGGCCACAACGATGTGGGCGCAGATGAAACGATGGCAGCGATTGAGAAAGCGGGCCAGCGCCACTTTTTTAAGGTGGTGCAACTGGCGGATTTGGATGCGGCGCGGGCGTTTGGCGAGGAGGCTATTCACTTTCTGGGTGGGCTGGATGGGCTGGTGAATAACGCGGGCGCGAACCTGTGGCATGGCGTGGCCGATAGCACTTACGAACAACTTGATCTGTGCTTTCGGGTGAACTTTTATCACGCGTGGGCGCTGAGCCAAGTGGCCTACCCGGTGTTTAAGGCGGCGGGCGGCGGCAAGATCGTGAACATGTCCTCGATCAACGCCGAGCGCACGCTGCCGGGGATATTCCCGTATAACGTGGCGAAGGCCATGCTGGTGGCGCTCACCAAATCTCAGGCGATGGAATGGGGCCGCGACAACGTGCAAACTGTGGCGATTGAACCCGGCCTGGTGATGACGGCGCTGGCCGATGACTACTTCAACCGCTTCCCCGACCCAGTGGCCGAGAAGGCGCGCATGCTGAGCCACTACCCGCTGTATCGCGGTGGGCGACCCGACGACATCTCCTCGTTTGTGGTCTACTTCTTGAGCAACGAGCAACACTTTATGAGCGGCAACGCCGTGTTGATTGATGGCGGCATCAGCACACTGGTGGAAGTGCCGAATGGCTGGTAGGTAGGGGCAAGTTGGAAGGTTGGAAGGTTGGAAGGTTTGTAACCAACCTTCAAACCTTCTAACTTTCTAACCTTCAAACTTCTTAAAAACATGAGCATCTCTAAAAAAACTTTTGGCAGATTGGCGGATGGGACTTCGGTGGATTTATTTACGCTGAAGAACGCGAGCGGGGTCGAGGTGACGATTACCAACTACGGCGGCATCATCGTCTCGTGGTTGGCGCCGGATAGGCACGGCAAGTTAGGCGACATTGTGGTGGGCTGCGAAACGCTGGAAGGGTTTCTGGGGGGGCATCCGTTTTTTGGGGCGCTGGTGGGGCGCTATGGCAACCGCATTGCGGGTGGGAAATTTAAGCTGAATGGGGCGGAGTACGCCCTCGCCAAAAACGATGGCGCAAACCATTTGCATGGCGGCACAAAGGGCTTTGACAAAGTGCTGTGGCACGCGTTGATGAAAGATGATGCGCTGGTGCTGCGCTACTTGAGCAAAGACGGTGAGGAGGGCTACCCCGGCAACCTGCAAGTCACCGTGGTTTACGCGCTCAGCGACCGCAACGAGCTATCCATCAGCTACACCGCCCACACCGACCAAGCCACGCCGGTGAACCTGACTAACCATGTGTATTTGAACCTGAGCGGCGCACCGACGGTGTTGGATCATGTCGTTCAACTCAACGCGGATTTTTTTACGGCAACAGACAAGGCGCTGATTCCGACCGGCGAGTTGGCGGCGGTGCGTGGCACGGCGTTGGACTTTACGCAGCCGCACGCCATTGGCGAGCGAATTGACGCCAACTTTGAACCGCTGAACTTTGCGGGTGGTTATGACCACAACTTCGTGGTGAATGGCCGCGCAGGTGATTTGCGCCTGGCCGCGCGCGTAACCGAACCGACCACCGGGCGCGTGCTGGAAGCCTTCACCGACCAGCCTGCCATCCAGCTTTACACCGGCAACTTTTTGGATGGCACGGTGAAGGGCAAAGGCGGCAAGGGGGTGGGCAAGCGCGGCGCATTTTGTTTAGAGACTCAGCATTACCCGGACTCGCCCAATCAGCCGAGCTTCCCTTCAACAATCTTGCAACCTGGGCAGACGTATGCGACGGTGACGGTGTACCGAGTTTCTGCTGAGTAACCCGCGAAATCACAAACCAGGTTTTTCAAAAAACCTGGTTTGTGATTTCGCACGCACGCGATAGGTTTTGACAGCTCTCAACATCCATCCATATTCATCCATTGTGGGTTTTGAGAGCGGCTTAACGGCGATTTGCAGGGCGAACCTGCGAGAAGGGCAGCGCATGCGAAACAAACTGCGCGTCAAAATGATTTTGCCTGCCTTAACCGAGGCCACCAGCCCGTTCTTTCGCCCCATCAAGTATTCGCTCTTCCCGCCGCTGGGTCTCGCCACGCTAGCGGCGTATCTTGGCCCAGACGATGAGGTGATGATTACGGATGAGCACGTTGAGACGCTGGATTGGAGCGACGAACCAGACCTCGTCGTGATTCAGGTCTATATCACCTCGGCCTACCGAGCCTATGCCATCGCCGACCACTACCGCGCCAAAGGCTGCTTTGTAGCGCTGGGCGGGCTGCACGTCACCTCGTTGCCGGATGAAGCCGCACCCCATGCCGATGCCATCTTCCTCGGCCCCGGCGAGGACATTTGGCCGCAGTTCTTGCGAGACTTTCGCGCAGGCCAGCCCAAGCCGCGCTACGACTCCAAAGTGCGCACCTTAATGGGCTTGCCCAAGATTCGGCGCGAGTTAATCAAGCGGCATTTGTATCTGGTGCCCAACAGCATCGTGGTCTCGCGCGGCTGCCCGCATGTGTGCGATTTTTGCTACAAGGAGGCCTTCTTCAAAGGCGGCAAAAGTTTTTATACCCAAGCCGTAGACGACGCGCTGGCCGAGATTGACCGCTTGCCGGGTAGGCACTTGTATTTTTTGGATGACCATTTATTTGGCAACGTGAAGTTTGCCGAAGCCTTGTTTGAGGGCATGCGCGGCATGGGCCGCTTGTGGCAGGCGGCGGGCACAGTCAAAAGTATTTTGGAGGGCGACCTCATCGAGAAGGCAGCGCAGGCTGGGCTGCGCAGTTTGTTTGTGGGCTTCGAGACCATTAACCCCGGCAACCTCAAAGAGCAACGCAAGTTTCAGAACCTGGAGCGCGGCGACCAAGACAAGGCCCGCGATTACAGCGCGGCCATTCAACGCTTGCACAGCTTGGGCATCATGGTGAACGGCAGCTTTGTGTTTGGCATGGATGGCGACGACGCCAGCGTGTTTGAGCGCACGGTGGCGTGGGGCATTCAGCAAGGCATCGAGACCGCCACTTTTCACATCCTCACGCCCTACCCCGACACCGCGCTCTACAAACGCATGAGCGAGCAAGGCCGTCTGCTGCACAGCAACTGGGATGTGTATGACACGCGGCATGTGGTCTACAAACCCGCGCACCTCACGCCCGATCAACTTGAGGAAGGCTACTGGCGCGCCTACAAGGAGTTCTATCAGTGGGGTTCCATTTTCAAAGGCGCATTCGCCAAAGCCGATTGGACGGGCCGCCTACGGCACATCGCCTACGCCGGTGGCTGGAAGCGCTTTGAGCCGTTGTGGGATGCCATGATTCGCGCCAAGCGCGTGCTGGTTATGCTGCCCATGTTGGAGACGATTTTGGAGGGGTTTGGGAAGTTGAGGCCAGGTGAGAGGACAATCGAGCATGAGTCGGCGGTGAATCAGCTAGAACACCAAACACCTGAGCCGCTAACGTGACACTCGAAAAGGAGGTCGAGGCTTTCTAAAGCCTCAACCTCCAAAAGCTCTGATAAACATGGACAACACCCTCCTCCCCTTCTTCAACCGCACCCTCGCCAACCCCATCCTCGATGTGCTGATGATCACCGTCACCCTCATCGGCAACCCAACCTACTACCTCGTCGCCATCGCTATTTTGTGCATCGTCGTAAAACGTTTTCGCATATTAGGCGTGGGCATCTGTATCACGTTGCTTGTCACACTCGGCCTCACCCTGTTCATGCAACTCACCGTGCTGCGTCCGCGCCCCGACCCCAATCTCGTGCGCCTCATCTGGCCGCAGCCCAGCTTTCCGTCTTACCCCAGCGGACATGCCTCGTGTGCGTTTGCCTTTGCCGTGTTCTTGGGTTTGCGTTTGCGCAGCGCACGGGTTTGGGTGATGGCGCTTGCATGGGCAGTGTTGGTTGCGTTCAGCCGACTGTATCTGGGGCATCACTACTTCAACGATGTGATCGGTGGCGCAATATTGGGAGCAGGCGTAGGCGCGACGATGTTTGGGTTGCTTGTAGAGACGCGCGATCGCGCGTCTCTACGGTTGCGCATCCATTGGCTGCTCTGCATCCAAATCGCCATCGCACTCATCGTCACCCACATGGCGTATTTGGATCTCATCCCCTGGCGCTATTTAAGCTGGCCGTTTGCCGATAAATTTTTTCATACCCTATTGTTCGGCGCTATCACGTTTTGGCTGAACTTATGGCTGCGCGGGCGCACGCTGCACATAAGCCGCTGGTCGCTGCCCATCGCCATCGTCGTGCCCTTTGCCGTGGCGCTGGCCGAGGAATGCCTGCAATTGCTCTCACCCTACCGCACGTTTGATCTGTTCGATCTCTCGTGCGATTTACTGGGTATGACTGCGGCGTGGTGGTTGAGCAATAAATGGCTGAACAAGATGAATCCACAACCGATTTGAAATGCAACTTAGGGTACATTGACCAGCTAGAACGCACGTTCTAAAATAGCTTAAAGCAACAAACAAAACAAAAGGAGAACAGATTCATGCAATCAAATTTAGGGCATCTGGTATTCAGCGTTCAGCCCGCTAACATGCCGTTCTACAAAAACCTGATGATATTTTTAGGTTGGAGCACGCTCTACGACAGCCCCGAAATGCTTGGCTTTGGCGACAAGAACACCGTCAGCCTGTGGTTTGGCGGAGCCACAAAAGAAGGCAGCAACGATTACGACGCGCCGGGAGTCAATCACATCGCCATTAGCATTGCGGCACAGGCCGATGTAGATGCCGCTGCCGCGCACTTAAGCGTACAGGGCATCGCCATGTTGTTCGAGACACCCCGCCATCGCCCAGACTTTATGCCGCCACCCCAAACTTACTACCAAATCATGTTCGAGTCGCCCGACCGAATTCTGTTCGAGGTGGTGTATACCGGGCCGAAGGATTAGACCCGTTGCAAAAGTAGGGGCTGGTCTGAGACCAGCCCCTACAAACTTTTTGCTTCAAAACACTTTCACCAGCGACCCATCCGTGCGCTTCGCAATGGCCACCTGTTTCTCATAAGCGGGCACCACAGGCATTGTCCAGCGGAACACCCACTTCGCATCATCAGCATACATATTCACACAGCCGTGGCTGCGCGGGCGGCCATAGTCGTTGTGCCAATAGCTGCCATGAAAGGCGATGCCGCTGTAGGTGAAATAGCTGACCCACGGCACGCCGGGCAGGTTGTAGTAATCGAACCCCGGCGTGCCGCCGTACATGCGCTGACCCGCAATTTTGCGAAAGATGCGATGCTCGCCACGGGTGGTGCCAAATTGGCGTGAACCACCGCCGGGCTGGCGGTAGCTGCCACCGGTCGCCACGCGTGCGCTAAACACCGGCTTATCAAACTCATAAGCCGTCGCCGTCTGCTCTTTCAAGTTCACGTCAATGCGCTTGTTCTCTAGGGCCACTTCGGGCGAGATCGGTGCAAATTCGGCTTCGGGAATAATGCGAATCAGCTCGGCAGGGGCAAAGAAGCCGCTGCCCGCGTATTCATCACTGAGCTGATACCAAAGCTGTTTATCGGCACCTTCAATCACTTTCACTGCACGATACACCGTGCCATAAATAAACTTATCGCGTAACGCCGCTTTCGGGTCGGCCTTGCTGCGCACATCCACCATCGGCACACTTACCTCGGCCCACGCGCCGCCTTCTGGCAAAACCTGTGTGGGCGTGTTGATGGCGTTCTCGCAAGGATAAACGAATGCCGAGTGGACAAAGCCATCGGGGGTCCGATACCAGATCGAGTTATACGTGGTCGGGCCAGGCGCGGTCACTTGTCCCGTCAACTCAACCAGCTCGTTAATCTTCAGGTTGCGAATCACCGTGGCTTTCACATCGGCGCTCTCGCGCACCGGAATGTTGTTCGCCATCGCACGGCCCAGCGGTTTGCGTGCGGGCGTAGAAACCACAGCAGCCTCACGCGCAAAGATGTGCGCCTGTGCCACCTGCGGCATCCGCACAAATGGAGCTGCGGCCAAAATGCCGCCGCTCAGTTTTAATAGCGACCTGCGAGATAGTTTGTTTTGCATAGTGCCTTCCACAAAAAACTTGATGGCGCACGGGCGAAGCCGCGCGAAAAATTTAAGATTGGCCTGATGATACCAAGTTCAGCAAAAAGTGATGCAGCTTTATTGCCAAGACTTTTGTAGGAGAGCGTAATGTTCATTTGTAGGGGCCGGTCTGAGACTGGCCTCTACAAATAAACATTCCACTTTGCGGAACTGTTCCACGATGCGTAAACTTTTTCTCGCGAAGGGGAAACTATGCAGAACGAGTTCGACACCAATTTTGAAGACTTTGACTACATCATTGTCGGCGGAGGCACTGCAGGCATCATCATCGCCGTGCGGCTAGCCACCGAGACGCAAGCCAGTGTGTGCCTCATCGAAGCAGGCCCGGCCGCCGAGCACGACATGACTGTGCTGGATTACCGCAACTGGGTGAGCATGTTTGGCGGCGAGTATGACTTTGGCTACGAGACCGAGCCATTGGAGTGCAACAACACCCGCATGGCTCACCCGCGCGGCAAGCTGCTGGGCGGTTGCAGCAGCCACAACACCGTTATCGCTTTTCGCGCGCCCGATGCCGACCTGCGTGCATGGGTGAAGCGCGGTGCAACCGGTTGGGGGCCAAAAGCCATGTGGCCCGCATGGCAGCGCGTGCTGCGGCGCACCCACACCCACCCCGCCCCGCAAGTCAACCCCGCCGAGATCGCCTTTATGCAAGCCGCCGAGGCCGCTGGCTACCCCATCCAACCCGCCAACGCCAAAGCCGATATTGTGGATGGCGCGTGCTGGCTGCACGTCAACGAGGTGGGCGGCATCCGCATGAGCAGCGCGATGGCGTATCTCTTTCCGATGGAGAGTGTGCCGAGTAATTTGTCTGTGATGACCGAAACACACGTCCATCGCATCACACTCAACGAAGAGAAACGCGCGACAGGAGTGATGACCTCACGCGGGCAGATCAACGCCAACAAAGAAGTCATCTTGTGTGCAGGCGCAATCAACTCGCCACAATTGCTCATGTTGTCGGGCATTGGCCCGGCAGCGCATTTGGCGCAGATGGGCATTCCAGTGCAGGTGGATGTGGCCGCAGTGGGCCAACACTTGCAAGACCACGTAGAGAGCGTGGTGCTGTTTGAAACAACCCAGCCCGTGCCCCGCACTGGCAGCCAACACTGGGAGAACGCCCTCTTCGCCCGCACCCAGCCCAGGCTAAAAGACTTTGATCTGATGATTCATTTCGGCAGCGAGGGCTACTACCTCAACATGGCGACATATCTCGAATCCG
>JAYTNY010000123.1:0-4007 GCA_043748055.1 Roseobacter sp. | reverse complement strand
CGGGTTCTTGTAGCGGCTAAAGCGGTTGCTGCCAGCGGTGGTGCCGATGGGTTGTGCGAAGCGGCTGTGATACAGCTCCAGCGCCGCGTGTGGGTCTTTTAGGCTGGCCCCGTGACCAAACATGTAAAGCCCGGCGCGGCCATCCGCCATCGTTTGGTAGGCATCCGGCCCAAAGTTGGTGCCCGCTGCAAACCCGCCCGCCAACAACTGCTCCACCATAATCGGCACCACATCGCCATGAATGCCCTCGAAGCCATTGATGATGCATGGCACGGTTTTGCCATCTTTCTCCCAGAGGTTATCGCCGTTCTTCTTAAAGCCCGCCTCTTCCATCAGCTTGGCGCTGGCCTCTAAATCAAACGCACCGGGGTTGTATTTGGCCTGAATCTCTTTGGTGGCATCCACAAACTTTTGCAGGCCGGGGTACAGCGGCCACGGGAAGATCGTGCCGATCTTCGCGCCCTCATACACAATTTCGTCTAACTGGTCGCGGTTAATGGCGTAGCTGATGGCGCGGCGCACCTTCACATCACTAAACGGATCGAGCTGCGTATTGACCCACAAACTGTTCGGCCACCAATCCAAGTAGCCATGCGGCGGCTCGTTGCCGGTGTGCGTCGTAATCTTCGGGTTGTTCTTCAGCGTGTTGCGAATCAGCGCCACCGGGAAGCCCAGCGCGTCGTCAAACTCGTTGTTCACGCAGCGCTGCGCCACTGGCTCCATGCTGGAACCTACCTGGCCGCCGATGTTGTAGTAAATCTGGCGCTTCACATCCGGCACCTGTGCAATGCCCGCCTTAATGGCCCACCAGTCCTCGCGATAGTCGTAAATCTTCTGGTTTACGTCCCAAAACACCAGCTTGTAGGGGCCAGAATGCGGCATGTCTAAGCCGCCGCGAAAGGCATTCACATCGGCCTCTTTGCTCAGCACATGCTCTGGCACGATTGGGATGCCGGTGTCAAATTTCAGGCTCAACACCTCAAACTTAAAGCGCGGCGAGGGCGCTTTGAACTTCACCACCACCGTTTGCGCATCCGGCGCTTGCACCTCTTTTACAAATTGGGTAAACGCCGAGTTGTAGGGCAGCTTGTCATTCTTCAGTTGGCCCTCAAACGTAAAGGTCACGTCCTTCGAAGTCACCGGAACGCCATCGCTCCACATAGCATCCTTGCGCAGCTTAATCGTCAGCTCGGTAAAGTCGGCGTTGTATTCGCCGCTCTCGGCCAGCCAGGGATACTCTTTGTCGCCAAACACGGCGAAGTAAAACAGCGGCTCCCACATCATGCAGTGGCCTTCCTGGTGGGTGTAGCCCGGCGAGGCCCACGGATTGGTGACACCGATGGGCGCACCCAAACTCCAACCATGAATGAGCGTGCGGTTGCGTGGCACTTCGGGGATGTTGGGCTTGGCTTCGGCCTTGGGCGCTTCGGTGGCCGCAGGCGCTGCTTCGGCTTTGGTGGGTTCGGCCTTGGGTGGCTCGGTGGCTGCGGGGGCAGCCGTTGCGGCGGCAGGTGCTTCGGCTGCGGGGGCCGCAGGTGGGGCCGGGGCGGCTGCAGGTGCAGCAGGAGCGCACGCGGCCAACACCGCGCCCGTGCCTGCCACTGCCGATGCCTGCAAAATCTGACGTCGAGTGAGTTTGTTCCGTTTCATAGCTTGCGAAAACCTCCGGGTTGCGAACAAAAAACAGAGCGAACATGAGACGACCGACTACGGTGGAGTAGGTGAAGCGAGTGAGCAGAAGTGAGTAACGATAGATCGTTGACGAGCGGGTTTTAGCATGAGCGAACGGAGTAGGCAAACGCCAAGTCCTTTTTGCGACAGCTAAATAGGGACGACATCCCTGCAAGGGATGTTGTCCCTGACAACCAATTGGGATGGAATCTAAAGCACATTCACTTTGCCGCTGCTGCGATACTGCGCCATCAGCTTGCGCGCTTTGCGGCGCAGCTTCTCGTCGGCATCTTGCGTCATCTTCTCGTAAGCGGCCACAATGCGCGTTTGGTATTCACGCGGCGAACCATCACCCAAGACGTGATACACCTGATTCCGCACATCGCGGTCGGGGTCTTCAGCCAGCGCAATCATGCGCTCCCACACTTCGGGGATGTGCTTCTTGATGTGGCACGGACACAGATCACGCACGGCGGCGGCGCGGGCTTCGGCATCGGTGCTATGCGTCTGTGCCAACAGCTTTTGGATGTCGGACTCGGTTAAGTGAGCCATAGCACCATAGTAGGACGAAGCTCCTGCCGCGTAAAGCCGGAGAAATACGGATGGCTACAGCTTCATCAAAGCTTCTATTAGCTTCAGCGTATCCAGCTTCACATCCCGCGTCTGTTCCTCGTTGATGGGGCCTGCGCAGGCCGGACAGCCGCGCTCACAGTCACACTCGCGCAAGCGTTGGGCCGCCATACGCAAAAGCTCGGCATGGTGCAGCATCAGCTCCTCGCACAAGCCAGTGCCGCCGGGGGTCATCTCATACAGCGTCACCGTCGGCAGCTTGGTGTGCGGGCTGGCAATATCAAACATCGCCGCCAAATCGCTGGGGTCGCACATCACAAACAGCGGGGCTAAATTGCTCAGCAAATAGCACAGGCCGCTTAGCGCCGTGTTCACCGGCTGCGCGGTCTCGATGCGCGCATGGCACTCCGGGCAAACGGTCATCAGGTTGTCGAGTTGGTTGGCCTGCACATCGTTCTCGTTCTCACCACGCCGGTAGCCAAACGTTCTGAAGGGCTTTTTGTGATGCACATCGTGTTCGCGTTCCGGTGGCTCCGGGCGGCCACACACGCTGCACTTAAAGCCATCCCGCGCACGGGCGGCCTTGCGCTGCTGTTGCCAGTTCGGCCCGTAATCATTGGGCATGGCAATAATGCCCTGCTTCTCCAATGTCTTGGCCAGTTCTTCGGGGATGGCAAACCAGTAGCCCACTGTCAGCAGCCGCTGCGCAGGCAGGTCTACATCCCCCCAGCCAATTACGCGGTGCGTATCAAACTGCACCTGCTTAAAACGGCCCACGCGCGTCGTTACTTCAATCTCGCCGAGCTTGGGAGGGGAGGGGAGTGAGGAGATGATGGGATGAGGAGATGAGGCGTTCCCATCATCTCCCGCACTCCTTATCTCTTCATCCCTCTCTCCCCCGCTCGCCTCAAATTCGCTCAGCACCACCACCTCGCTCGCCGCCGAGGCCTGCGTGTAATACTCGCTCTCCACCTTCCATGCATCGGCTTTGCCGTTCTCCCAGTCCAGTTCGCGTATTTGATAGGTTTGGCCCTGGTGCAAATAGATGGCGCCTACGTGCACGCGCACGGGCGCAGTAGCGCGTTCAGTCTCGCCAATCACCTGGCCCTCGCATTCGATCACGATGCGGTCACCCACACCGCGCAGGTTGGTTTTGTCGGCGGGGTAGTTATCGCCTACCCAGGTGTACCGAATGGGCGAGCGCCGAGTGTCGAGTGACGATTCATCACGGTCCTCGAAGCGGGTACGGTCGCCGCCCTCGCGCAGCAACGGCAATTGCATACCGCCACTCCGATGCACATCGCCATCCTCGGCCAGCGCGTCCAGTATCTCTTCGATGTGCGCTCGGCCCAGCGTTTCGCCCGTGTTAAACGGCAGCTCGAACGTGGCGCAAGCCACATGTGCCGCCAGCACGCCCAGGTTGTCCGGCGCAATGCGGGCATGCTCTGGCGTTTGCTTAAACAAGTAATCTGGATGCTGCGCCAAATATTGATCCAGCGCATTGGCCGTGTTTACCATGACAGCGACCGATGGCTTGAGCCGCCGCCCGGCCCGCCCAGCCTGCTGCCAAAAACTGGCGATGGTGCCGGGGTAGCCCAACATCACGCACGCGTCCAACTCACCAATGTCTATGCCCAACTCCAATGCATTCGTCGTCACCACGCCACGCACACTGCCCTCGCGCAAGCCTTTTTCTATTGCACGCCGCTCTTCGGGCAAGTAGCCGCCTCTGTAACCGACGAGCGTGGTGGGGGGGTGGGGGGGGG
>JAYTNY010000122.1:0-3210 GCA_043748055.1 Roseobacter sp. | reverse complement strand
TGCCTTAGGTTTTCTGATTTGAACCACAAAGACACAAAGATCACGAAGGGCTTCTTTGTGTTCTTTGTGTCTTTGTGGTGAAAACCTAAGGCAATCAAGAATTCTGGTTATGACGATGGAGCAACTATGAACTTTTCTTATGCCCTTAAATTAGTGTTGCGCAACCCACGCCGCACGTTTACCTATTTGTTTGGCCTTGCGTTGGCTGTCGGTTTGTTCGCGGGCATTTTGTTTTTTGTGGATGTGATGACGCGCCAGATGACGACCACGGCGTTAGCCCCGGTACGCATAGACATGATCGCGCGCGTCATCAAACCCGACATGACCCTGAACGATATGGCGACGACGCTGGCGCAGCAACGTAACGTGGCTGTCGCCGAACCGGTCATCGCCGCAGATTTTGCAACGGCTGCCAAAGTGGGCGGCGCGCAAACCTCGCCCGCAGGCCGCCTATTCGCGCTCGCACCCAGCTACTTCAAAAATTTTGATGTGCTGCAACTGAGCGCGGGCAACTTCGACCCGAACGGCGCAATCGTGAGCGAGGCGATGGCGACGGTTCAAAAACTCAAGCTCGGCGACACCATTGCGATTACGTTTGCGGGCATCACCGATCCGGTCCAGCTGCCCATCACCGGCATCGTCAATATGGATACGGCCGAGGCCTTGTTTGCAACGCCCACCGGCGCAGAGGGCGGCGCCTTTGCCGATGTGGTGCTGGTGGATAGCCGCTGGTTCCGTGATCACTTGCAAACGCCGCTGGTCGCGCTGTCTATTAATCGCCCGGCAACCCTTTTGCCCACCACGCTTATTTTGGAGCTGATGACGCATATCAAGATTGATCGCGCCGCCTTCCCGGCCAACCCATCTGTTGCGGCGCTGCAAGCCGCCGCGCTACAACGCGAGATGGAGCGCTCGCTGCCCGGCCAGATCAAAGTGTTGGACAACGTCTCGCGGGCGTTCAAGGCTGCGATGGCCGATGTGTTGACCGCCAAAATCTTGTTTATCTTTTTGGGCTTGCCAGGCGTGGCGCTGGCGGCTTATCTCTCAAAATTTGCGGCAGAGCTGTCTGCCGAGGCGCAACGCCGCGAACTTGGGTTATTGCGCACACGCGGCGCAACCCCGCGCCAAATCTCGGTCATTATCGCGTTCACATCATTGCTATTGGCGGTGATGGGTTCGGCGTTGGGCATCTTGGTTGGCTTGCTGGCATTGGTCGCCAGCAACGGCGGACCTGCGATGGCCGCGCTCAATCCATTTACACCTGGGTTCAACTGGTCGGCATTTGTGGCATCGGCGGGCATCGCCTTTGGGGCAGGCATCGTGCTCACGTTCTTCGCTGCGTTCTTGCCCGTGTTTGGTGCCATGCGCAACGAGATCACCCAAGAGCGCCGCCGTGTGCGTCGCACAGACACCGCGCCGTTCTGGAAACGCGCCTATCTTGATTTGATTCTCATCAGCGTTGCCATCATCGTGTTGGTCATCACCCAAATCAATGGCGGCTTTTCGGTGGCGGGCGCAGAGGGTGCGACGCTCTCGCTCTCGTTCTACATTTTTCTGGCGCCCTTTTTTGCATGGATGGGTTTGACGTTGTTGGTGCTGCGCTTGGTCGAGCGCGGCTTGTCGTCGCTCAGCCAACGGCTGGCGGCGCTGTTTAAGCGCGCGTTTGGTGATATCGGCGAGGTGGCGGGCAAATCCATCTCACGCCGCGCCGCCAATGTGAGCGCGGCCACCACGATCATCGCGCTCACGCTCTCGTTTGGCATCAGCCTGGCGCTGTTTCAATTTACCTACACCACCGAGAAACAGCGTGATGCAAAGTATGTGGCTGGTTCGGACATCCGCTTTACACCAAGTTTGAACGCGCCGCAAACGATGGACTTTGCGCAAAAGCTGCTGTTGCCTGGCGTGGCAGGCGTCACCGGCATCGTGCGCGACCCGCAGGCGTTGGTGGGTGCATCAAACCAAAGTGTGTATGGCATTGATGTGCCGAGCTTTAAGCAAGTGGCCTACGCACCCGACAGCTTTTTTGTGGATGGCGCGGCGCAGAAGACGATTGACGCGATCAACAGCCAGGTGCGCAGCAACGCCATTGGCAACTACGCGCCCAGCACCGCAAACCAAGTGCTCGATGCGTTGGCAATCACGCCCAATGGCGTGATCTTCGCCGTAGATCAAGCGCAGAAATTTAATATCCTGGTCGGCGATAGCGTGTTGCTACGGCTGTTTAACCCCAAGACCAAGCAGTTCACCGAAGTGAAGACGCTAGCCGTCGGCATGTATTTGCAATCGCCCACATCGTCGCAAGATTCGGACTTTATTTTGAACCGCGACTTTATGTTAAAGACGATAGGCAGCGACGCGATGACGTTCTTTCTGATCAAGACGGATGGACAAGCGGGCACGGTGGCGCACGTTACGGATGCGTTGCGGGCGCAATTCAAAAATGTGCTGCCGTTTCGGGTGGACAGCACCGACACCGTGATCAATGTAGACGCCAGCTCGTTAACGGCGATGAACTTGAGCGGCTTGGGCGCGATGGAACGCTTGTATACCTTGCTGGTCATCTCGGTCGGCCTCGCCATCTTTTTGCTGGCGATGATTAACGAACGCCAACGTGAGTTTGGCGCGATGCGGGCGCTGGGCGCGAACTTAAATCACCTGCGCCGCTTTTTGTTTGCCGAGGCCGCGACGATTGGCGGGTTGAGTTTGATCATCGGCGCGGTCGTTGGCTTTGGCCTGGCGCGCATGTTGGTGCTATTGCTCGGCGTCATCTTTACCGTGCCGACCACGACGCTGGAAGTGCCCTGGCTGGAGTTGGCCGTGCTGGGAGTGTTGGTCGTTGCGGGCATGGTCATCAGCACACTCATCAGCAGCCGTAGATTGGCAACGCTCAAAGTTGTTGAAGCGCTGCGGGAGTTGTAAGACAGACTGGTGTGCCAACCGCGTCTGTTGGTAGGGCGCGGTTGGCACACACCCTCACGCCTCTTGCCGTCGTGGCCGGTATTGCAGCGCCTCGGCCAAATGCGTGGTGCTGAGGACATCCACGCCCGCCAAATCCGCAATCGTCCGCGCCAGTTTTAGCACGCGATGAAACGCCCGCGCGCTCATGTTGAGCTGATTCATGGCCGCTTTCATCAGGCTGCGTTCGGCATCGCCTAGTACGCAATGCACACGTACATCGCCCACGCCCATATCGGCGTTGCACTTGAG
>JAYTNY010000121.1:0-4875 GCA_043748055.1 Roseobacter sp. | reverse complement strand
TGCCTTAGGTTTTCTGATTTGAACCACAAAGACACAAAGATCACGAAGGGCTTCTTTGTGTTCTTTGTGTCTTTGTGGTGAAAACCTAAGGCAATCAAGCGCACTTGTTAAAACACGAAGAAGCGAAGAAGCGAAGAACCGAAGAGAGTATCCCCTTCGGTTCTTCGCTTCTTCGTGTTCAAAACTTTTGCTAAGCCAACTGCCGCTGTGGCATCCACGCGGGCGCAACCAGGCGCACCCAGCCCGCTACCGCCAACAGGCCTGCAATGAGTACGGCCCAGGTGAGTGGCTGTGTCAGCACCACGCGGGTCATGCTGATGGCGACGCGAAAGACATCCTGCACCACAAACCAGAGGCTGCGCCCGAATGCGCCCGCCGGGCCAAAATCGGGCCGCGCAAACGATGAGCCATACGCCAGCAGCCCGCCGCCCACCGCAAACGCTGTCGCCATCGCCGATGAGAAGATCAACACGATCAGCGCAATCTGTTTGCCGCTCATCGCCGTCACGGCGTAGGGCTGGGCGATGGCGATCTGATGTACCTGCGTCATCACCTTCATCGTGAAGTTCGCAGGCGCAACGACTGGCTCGGCCACCAATGCCGCCTCAAAGCGCTTCATCTGGTCGAGCATCTCCCGCTCATCCGGGTGTGCGTTCAAATAAGCACTCAGCCGCGTCTGATCCGCCGCGCTGATCGTGCCATCCAGGGCTTGTAGCATTAACTCTTCCATAGTCATTTGAAGAGATTAGAGATTGAGTTACTCAATCTCTAATCTCTAATCTCTAATCTCTCCATCAACCTCGACTGCGCCAACGCCCGACGTGCACGAAACAAGCGGCTCTTTACCGCGCTCACCGTGCTGTTTGTTGTCTTGGCGATGTCTTCGTAGCTCATGTCATCCCAATAAAACATGGCCACCATGCTGCGGTCTTCGGCGGGTAATTGCGCCAGCAGGGCTGCCACGGCTTTGCGCTGTTCGTTTTGGGCGGCCACCACATCGGGTGGCAATTCGTTGCTTTCAAATTCCAGTTCGCGCTCGTCCTCACCCGCTCGTGCAGGGGCGGCATAGTCTGTAAACGAGGTCGGCTCCAACTTGCGGCGGCGCAACTTGTCTATGCACAAGTTGTTGGTAATCGTCATGATCCACGTCTTAAATCGCCAGTCCGAGTTGTAGCTGCGTAGCTTGGTAAACGCCTGCACAAAGGCATCCTGCGCGGCGTCCTCGGCCTCGCGCTCGTTGCCCAGCATGCGCAGCGCTAGGCCATACACGCGGCCTTGATGCGCTTCGACCAGCGTCTGGTAGGCGTTGGTGTTGCCCGCCAGCACGGCTCTAATCAGCGCCTGCTCTTGCGCCACTTCCGAAGCGGTTGAGCTGGTTGCGGGCGGCGTGCCAACAAATTTGGCGGGCGCGTGTGCGGGCGGAATTTGTGTCGAGACCATCGGTTGAACAGCCCAGGTTTTCGTCAGGGCAGTGGGTTGTCCGGGTTGCCGAATTGCCATTGCAAACATAGCACTGGCAGATACGAGTAAGCGCTAGAAAGGTTGCGGAGCTACTGAATCTGAATTGTCCGCAGCACCAGCAGGCCATTGCGTGTCTCGCCCTTGCCTGCGTCGATCACGCCCAGCCGCCCGCCACCGTCATACAGGCCAATCTCGATTGAATATGCGCCGGAAGCAATATCTGCCGGAATTTGCAAACGATAGCGATCCACAATGACCGTGCCTGCGCCCCACGCGCTGGTGGGGAAGGTGCTGCCCTGGTTTTGCGGTGCGCGGTCTTGCCCTTGTGCAATAGTCTTAAAGCCGTTGTTGCCCAACAAAAACCAAGCCACGTTGTAATCCTTGCCCAGCGCTCGCGTGGCCTGCCACTCCACCTCAACGTCAATGGTCTGGCCCGGCCCATACGTCTCGCGGTTGAACTTGGCCCAATTCACCACCACACCCGGCATCTTGGCCTCCAGGTCAATGCGCCCGCCCGTGCTCAGCGTCAGCGTCAGCGTGCCGCTCACCGCCAGCTTCTCTCCGGATGGCGGCACAACGCTCAAAATCTCGCCCTCTGGCGTAAAGCTCAGCGTCTCGGTCGTCACCACCGTCCAGGTTTTGCTGCGCAGAGTTTTGCTGATTGACTCATCGAACAGCTTGCCCACCAAGTCATCCGGCACCGGCTCAGCTTGCATGGGTTTGCTCACGCCCAATTCCACCTCGCTGTCGCTTGCTAACGCCACTCCCACCGCCGTCATCTGCGAGATTACCATCGTCTGCGTGATGCTTGGATTCGCGCTGGTGATCTCGTAACTCACCTTGATCTTGTAGCCCAGCGTGTTCATCTCTTTTGTGGCTTGTTCCAGTGTCTTGCCCAGCAGCGCAGGCACGGTCGTTGTCACGTTGGTTTCGCTTGTGGTTACACCAACCGTGCGGGTCACCATCTGGCCGTTCGCCACTGATTCGTAGACGATGGCGCCGCTGCGCTGCGAAGGCGCGGGTGGCGCGGTGTAGCGTTGATACACCGTCACCCACAGCGGGATCAACCCCAGCACACACAACAACGCAACAGCCGCCAACAGCAGCAGCAAAATATCGGTGCCACCTTGTTGTTCAAACTGCTGCGTTTGTTGCGTGTTGTAAACCGTCGTCGGATCATAGTTGCCGGTTTGCGCGCGGGTTGGTCGTTGTGTCGGCTGCACCGCCGCAGGCCGCGTGTTTTGGCTGGATGGGACTTGCACGGGCACGGCGCGCGGGTGGGGCATCGGTGGTGTTGAGGGTTGTGTGGGCAAGGGTGCAGCAGGCATCGTCGGTGGCGTCTTCTCGGTCAGAGGCTTCACCGCAGGCATGGCGCTAATCGTCTGCTCCATGCCTTGCTGCAAATATGCCGTCAGCACGCGGGCCATCTGGTCGGCGTCGTGGTAGCGCTGGGCGGGGTCTTTGCTCATGGCTCGGCGCACAATCGCCTCAAGCTGCAAGCTCACGTTGGGGTTTAGCAGGTGCAACGCGGTTGGCTCAGCGGTCATGTGCAGGCGGGCCAGTTGTTGCGGGTCGTTGGCTTGGAAGGGTAATTGCCCGGCCAGCATCTCATACAACATCACACCGATGCTGTAGACATCGCTGGCGGGCGTGGGCATTGCGCCCGTCGCCTGCTCTGGCGAGAAGTATTGCGGCGTGCCCCACACCACCTCATCTTGCTGGTTTGCCAGCGCCGCCGTAAAGGCGCGAGCGATGCCAAAGTCGGCCACCTCGGCGTGCCCATCCGGCGAGACGATGACGTTTTGCGGCTTCAGATCGCAATGGGCCAACCCGCGCCGGTGGGCATAGCCCACGCCCTCGCAAATCTGGCGCGCAAAATCTACGGACTGGTTAATGGTGATTGGGTTATTCGTTACTTGGCGTTCGCGCAGGGTTTGTTTGAGGTCGGCCCCTTCCAGAAACTCCATGACGATGAAGTGGCGTTCTGCCCCGATGGCGGCGTTGCTGTCGCTGCCCACATCAAAAATGGTGACGATGTTGGGGTGGTTTAAGTTGGCGGCGGCTTGGGCCTCCTCGCGGAACCGCTGCACAAATTGCGGGTCACGGGCGTAGCGGTCGCGCAGCATCTTGATCGCCACCAGCCGATTCAACTGCATGTCCTGGGCCTTATACACCGTGGCCATGCCGCCACTGGCGACTATCGCCAGCAGACGATAGCGGTTGTTTAGCACGGTGCTGTTTTGTTGGGGTGGGGTGGGAGGCGTGTTAGGTGGCGTGGACATGCGTTACTTGAGTGAGCGCTAACCGCTAATTTCAACAATCTTCTCGCCTGCTTCGAGCAAAATAATCGCGTTGGCAAGCTGCTGTGCAAAAATCTCTTTCAGGCGGGCGTTTGAAGTATTGCCGCAAGTAAGCCAAATGACCTGTGGCGGCACCCCCAACCGTTCGACAAGGTCAACGAAATCACTGTCTTTTGTAATGACAACTGCTTGAGCACCACGAGCAGCAATAAAAATGTCGTGTTCTTCTGCTTCTCTCAAAGCAAGTTCACGCACAGCAACACATTCAACGTTGAAATTCTCGGCGATCCAAGTTGCGATGGCAGGAGGCAATTGCGCGTTTAGCCAGAATTTCATGCAACAACCAAAATGGGATGATCAAATTTTCGCACAGCAAACTTATTAACCGCAATCAGGTCGGCGGCCTCAAGATCAGGCATCTCCTCCAAAATTTCTTTGGGCGATAGGCCAGCCGCCTGTAACTCCAATACATCAATGACGCGGATGCGCATACCACGAATGCATGGGCGTCCGCCGCACTGTGCAGGGTTTACGGTAATTCGATCCGAAATATAAGTTGCAGCCATTGTTTTGAGTTTAGCATTCATCCCCCCGCACTCCCCACCGCCCCCGGGTTGTTAATCAGCAAGTCATAGTTCTTCTCAAACTGCGCCCAAAGTTCTTTCGCCTTCTCGTCATAGGCCGCCTTGTCTTGCCAGGTGTTGCGTGGGTTTAGCACATCCGCTGGCACGCCAGGAATCGCCACCGGCACATGGATGCCAAACACCGGATGCGGCTCGGTTTTCACTTCGCGCAATCGTCCGTCTAATACCGCTGTCACCATCGCCCGGGTGTGGCTAATCTTCATGCGTGTGCCAATGCCATACGGCCCGCCGCTCCAACCGGTGTTCACCAGCCACACGTTGGCCTTGTGTTCGGCCAAGCGCTGCTCCAACAAATCCGCATACACGGTGGGGTAGTGCACCATGAACGGCGCGCCGAAGCAGGTGCTAAAGGTGGCTTGCGGCTCGGTCACGCCGCGCTCGGTACCCGCCAGCTTGGCCGTGTAGCCGCTGAGGAAAAAGTAGCGGGCCTGCTCCGGCGTCAGCTTGGCAATCGGTGGCAGCACGCCAAA